>NZ_JWIM01000037.1:0-23428 GCF_002896535.1 Mesotoga sp. B105.6.4
GCAGTGAAAAATGGAGTCTGACCCTATTTATTTGTTCTCTATTTATTTGTTCTTTTTTTGCTGAGGAAACCACTTCCTCAAGCCTTCGCCTTTCTTCTCCTCAGGGCATTCGCCTTCCCGAAGCAACTACCGCACTGAAATGGCCGACAACTATCACAGCGGAGTCAAAGAAGAGACAGAACTCCATGAAACGATTCTAATGGGTTCAAGAAATGCTGTTTTCAGTTGCTAGTACTAATAATAGTCATTCCAAAAGAACGCGCTTATCGAATTTCTTTACAGGAATAACAGGAGCAGCAACTTGACCCTTCTGCTTGCTTCTGGGGAATCGCAGTCAATGAATTCGGACAGCACCGAAAATCGCTCAAAGATCGAGTGATCGTCGAATTAATTCACTCCTAATCAGCATAGGGCAACCTATCTTCAGGTGGCAGCAGTGATTCGAAACTTTTGTGAGGTTCTGCCTGGTACCAGAAAGCAACAGATGAATAGTCGTCAAAGCGATTGTTGTTATGCCCCTTTTCTATGGTTACTTTCAACGACTTGCTGAAATAAATCGGATCCTCTATATGAAATCTGTACATGCTCATGTAACCCTTCCAGTTGCTGTCTCCCGGAAGTACCAGTCCAAAGTAATCTGACGCATATCTCTGAGATGGACACCAGGCCATACTGAAGTAATCTTCAGTGCCCGTACCGTGGAGGGAAGGTGGCCACGAATCGTCATCGATGAAAATCATGTCGTCGCCTTCTCCGTACCAATCCCACTGATCTGTCTCTCGCATGTTATGAACATAGAAGAAGCAACCGACGTAATGACCTTTGCCTTGAGCATCAAGAACGACGTAGTTGTTCCTGCCGGTCTTGTTCTGGCCTTGAAACTCGAAGATGTTGTTCGCTACAAACGGCTCCAGAGCAAAATCCTTTAGATTATTGGGAGCAAGTGTCTTCACCAGAACACTTTCATCTCTCGAAACGCCCTGCTTTCTTCGCCATTGCGCATGGAAGTAAGCTATGTTCTCTGGCAACTTTGGCCAGAGTTCGTAATCAATATAGTAATAGGCAACAAGATCTTGGGAAGAATTCTCATTAGTAATCTCTATCCGTGCCCTTTTTCTGAATGGCATAGGAAAGAAGCAGTTGAATCCACGACCATCTTCGGGCGACATTTGTATGGGCAGCGAAGAGAAGTTAACTGTCTTCCCATGACCGGCACCGAAAAAATCCCCTATTGGAGTCTCAACACTTGGCGCACTTTCGTCATCCCAGAAGACCCGGAGTATGCCCTTGCGCAAGAAGTGCTTCTCAGTAGACCTGAATGTCATCCAAATATGGCTGACAACTCCTGGTCCTTCAATTTCTCCCAGAACCAATGTCTCTCCTGCTGCTATTGCTTTCCAGTCCCTGTTGCCGCCGCTTTCATCGTAAGATGATATTCTTCCTCTCCTTGCATCTTTTAGTGTCATCAGGTTTCTAAGAGTTCCTCTAGAAAAGTCCATCCTAAACCTCCTATCTGACTAATCTGGCTTTCATTAAATAGACGTTGTATGGCATCCATAATGACATAATGAAGTAAATGTACTCTCCTTCGTTTTCAACTAACAGAGGATTCAAAAAGGCCCCGTACAAGCCCGGATACTCCCTGGAAGAAACAAGCTGATATGGTTTACTCCAGGGCCCCCATGGATTGGCAGATTCTCTTATCTCAAGATCGTGACTGTGCTCATTCAAATAAGTTATTATCCACTTCCCGAGGAAGTGATTGTACATTGCAGAACATTCGCCAACTGGAGCCTCAATAATTATCGCTGCGTCTTCTTCTTTTCCTGACCACTGAGGAATTCCTGAGTTATCTAAGCCTGAGAAGTATTCATACGCACCAATTTTCTCTATTTCTTCGCCATTCACTTTCATTAATTTGACTCCACCGAACCTTCCGCTAGGGATGCCAAAGAAGAATAAAGTATCACTGTTCACGTCACATCCATCAGGAATCTTTAGCCATTGGGAAGCCTTCGCAATGCCTACCTGGGCAAAGTTACTCTCCGAACTCCATTTCACTGAGTCAAGTATTTCCCAGGTCTGTCCGCCGTTCTCTGAAACCGCCAGTCCAGAATAGCTCGTGTTCCATCTCCCCGGTTCCCCCCAGCGGTTGACCATCATATAGTGGATATACAGTTTGGAGTTCACCGCTACTCCGTTAGTAGGAATCGCGGTAATATTTCCGGGCATTGAATGAATCAGTTCTTTTGCTGCTCCGGAAGATTCTTCTGGTCCTCCCCAGTAGAAGGCTTCGCGAAGCTCTTGCGCTGCAAAGTTCACAGAATTCTCGGTAATATCCGCAAAGATCACTTCATAGTCGGAAGTGCCCCACTCTTTTGCGCCAATCCCATACCTTGCCGAATTCAGAAAGCCCTCTTTGTCATCGAAAGTGCCCGCTTCAATCCAGTTCTTTCCATCCTGGCTGTAGCTGAAGACGTAAACATTGGAGAATAACCTGTTTTCAATTCTCAGGTATGGATATAAGGAGTTCACTTCAGCGATTTTAACGAATTCTCCTCCGATGATTCCGCTAGCTTCCATTGTCCTGTTGCCCAAATGGCCCCACATAATCCAACTCCGCATTCCGCTGAAGAAAAGTAATCCACACAAATTCGTTGCTCCAACAGGAGCAGAGTTGCTTTCGATTCTTGTTTCTATTGACCATCCTCCGGGTAGCTGCGATTTCAGAAGTTTCGGCGCGAGATCAACACTAGACCATAAATCGGCTCCTTTTCGGACATTGAGTTTGATTTTGTTTTCGGAAAATTCGTATGTCGAACCTCCATCACCTGTTATGAACCCTTCAAAAATGATACCGTCACTTGGATCTTGGTCGGTGGTGAATGCCATAACATTCTTGCGCCAGTTTGTGTTGTTGATTCCAAAAGTGTCACCAAAAACAAAGAATGTGATCTCACCATCGTTGAAACTGTGACCAAGATCGGTTCCGAAGACGTCATACTTGAGCGTGTTGTTGATTGCGTTGGGGCCTGTAAGCTTTGCTACCATTTCCAGTTCTGAAACATCCTTAAGAGATGTGGCAAGGAGAAACGAGCAAATCAACACCACGCTTAATAGGAGTACCGCTACTCTTATCATGAAATCAACCTCCTTGCTTTTCTGAAGAGAGATCATTAACTGAATCACGAATTATCAATTCACCTTCGACGACTACGATTTGAGAGTTTGATTCATTGTTCTTCATCTCTCTTTTCAAAAGTGCCACGGCGTTCATCGCCAAGGACTCGATAGGCTGTCGGAATGCAGTAATTGGCGGAGACGTTACTTCAAGCCATTCAATGTCGTCAAAGGAAACAAACGAAAGTTCTTGTGGAATCTCTACCCGAAGGGTTTTCAATGCCTGAAGAAAAGCCTTTGTTATGACAAGGTTACCGGTTATGAGTGCCGTTGGTCTATGAGAGAGGATTTCAGTAGTTTGGGACTTGACATCCTTTTCTATGAATAATCCGAATCTTTCGAGGCTGAATTCTTTACTGAGACCAAAATCCTTCATTGCCTCTCTGTAGCCAGCTAATCTCTCTTCTCCCATTGATGTGTTGGGAACACTCTCTACAAAAGCAATTCTTCTATGACCCTTACGGTACAAGTATCTAACTATCATGTAGACTGCGCTTCTGTTGTCCACATTCACCTGACTTACACCAAGCCCTTCAACGTTTCGATCAAAGAAGACTATAGGGATATCCATCCCTTTCACCCTCTTGTAGATTGAAACATTACCGGTTCTATCCACAGGCGCTGCAAGGATACCGGTAACGTTCTTGGAGACCATTATCTCAAGATACTCACGTTCCTTCTCAAGAGACTCCCTTGTCGTAGAAAGCAGTATCTCATATCCAGAATCATAAAGAAGCTCTTCTATCTTTGTCACAAAATGTGCAAAGAATGGGTTGAATGTGTCCGGAACCAGCACGCCTATAAGATTTGTCTTCTGATGCTTGAGGCTCCTGGCAGAATAGTTGGCTATATATCCAAGTTCATCTGCCTTCTGCAAAATTCTCTTCTCCAGAGTCTGACCAACTTCACCCTTCCCGTTAAGAGCTCTTGAAACAGAAGCTACCGAGACACCCAGTTCTTCGGCAATTGCTTTTATGGTAACCCTTCGCGCCAACGATTCCTCCTCCAATCAGAGTTTCATTCCGGTCATTTTTATGCTCTGCATTAACTGTTTCTGCAATACCACAAATACTATCAAAGTGGGAATAAGAGCTACCGTGCAAGCAGCCAGTTGAATAGCCCATGGATTATTATACTCTCCACCATACTGGGCGATTCCCAGTTGCACTGTCCTCATTTGCGGCGAATTAATTATCACAAGCGGCCACATGAATGAATTCCAGTTCGCAAGGAAAAAGAAGACCGCAAGTGCCGAGAGCACGGGCTTTGAGAGCGGCAGTACGATCTTGAAGAAAACCCTCACCAATCCGCTTCCGTCAATTATTGCCGCTTCTTCCAGTTCTCTAGGGAACCCCAGATAGAACTGCCTCAAAAAGAAAATCCCGAAAGCGTGAGGAATAGCCGGTATTATAAGCCCTCTGTAAGAGTCGATCCAGCCGAAGTTTCTCACAATAAGAAACAGCGGGATTAGGATTGCAGAAAACGGAATCATCAGAGTACTGATCACAAGAATAAATAGAAAATTTCTGCCTCGATAATTGAGTCTCGCCAGTGAATATGCGGCCATTGAGTGAAGAAGAAGTGCAACTATAGTAACAACGGAGGCAACAAAGAAAGTGTTTAGCATGTATCTGGCGAAAGGCACTTGCGAAAATACCTTTGTATAGTTTGACCACACCGGGTTCTCGGGGATTAGTTTCGGTGGGAAAGCGAAGATCTCGCTAGGTGACTTCAGAGAACTCACGAACATCCAATAGATTGGAAAGAGGAAGAACATCGCTAGAATCACTAGCAAAAAATACCTCAGAATTCCCTTCACTCTTCTGGTCTTCATAATTACCCCCTCACGATCCTGTGGAGACGTTACCGCCTCTCAGTGCTCTCAGCATGAAATAAGATACTCCAAGAAGAATCGCAAATAGCGTGAAAGCCTGAGCCGATGAGTAACCGAACTGGTACATGTTAAAAGCAGTGTAATAGATGTAGAATGCCGCTGTTGAAGTACTGTAGAATGGACCTCCCCCTGTAAGGATGTATATCTGGTCGAAAACCTGGAAGCTCTGCAAAAAAGTCATTACGAGAACAAAAGCGACAGTTGGTTTCAACAGAGGAAGAGTAATGCTAAAGAACTTTTGTACACCTGACGCACCATCTATTTCAGCAGCTTCATAGTATTCATTCGAAATCTCGTTCAGGCCTGCAAGAAAGATTACCATGTAGTAGCCAACACTCATGTATAGACTAACCACAGCAATGCTGTAAAGAGCTTGAGACATAGAGCCAAGAAGTGGTTGTCTAGTTATTCCAAAGAATGACAGAAAGTAGTTGACGAAACCATAAGGCTGAAACATGTATTTCCAGACGAAAGAAACCGCAACCATAGACATGGCGGTGGGCGCAAAGAAAATGGCCCTGAAAAGCCCTATTCCAGGCCCCGGCTTCTGAACAAGCATTGCCAAGAGAAGAGCAAATACGAAGTTCAACGGAACAAAGAAGACCGAGTACTTTAGAGTCACAAGGATACTGTTTCGCCACTGTGGGTCTTGAAACATTGTCCTGTAATTGTCCAGACCGACAAAGAGCATATCACTTAAGCCATTCCAAGAAAAGAAGCTTATTACAAGAGCTACAATAGCAGGGACAATCGCGAAAATTATCAGTCCAGTTATGTCTGGACCTATAAAAGTGTATCCAACCAGTCTTTCCCGATTTTTTCTATTCACAGCAATCCTCCCGAAAAACCAGCCCGGGATTCAATCCCGGGCCAAGAAAATTCACTTACTTTCCGGGAACTCCACCTGTGTATCTACTAAGATATGCATCGATAGCCGCAGAAGCCCCTTTTGCAGCAGCCTTGGGATCCATGCCTGCAAACATAACGGCTTGCAAAGCGTCTGATACGGCCTTAACCATTTCCGGAGTGAATGTCGGCTCCGACTTCGACGTCTTCAGAATCTCCAGAAATACATCATTTGGTGGAGTACTGTAGAACACTTCTCCTGCATCGAGAACAGAGTATCTGGGTGAGAACTTACTATTAGTTACTGTGCACCAGTCAAGCGGGAAGTCTATCTGCTCTGCTACCAGCCATTTGGCAAACTCGGCGGCTATGTCTGTGTTCTCTCCTCTGGCATTTAGCATCATCTTCCAACCACCATATACGCTGATGCTCTCTCCTCCCTTTTCGTAAGGAGGAATTGGAAATACCCCAAAGTCGAATTCAGGGAATTCTGTCTGTAATTGCTTGACGCCCCAGAATCCACAGACGATCATGTCGGCAAGCCCGTTTCCGAATATACCAATATCATTCGCTCCAGCTGGAAGCGAGGACGGAGCCAACTCTTCTTTGACAAATGATCCCCAAAGATCAAGAGCAGCAACGGCGCCCTCTGAATCGAATGTCGATTTCTCCCAGTTTTCGTCTACGACGTCTCCACCCGCAGTCCACAGGAACGGATACCATGTGAAGTTCTGATAGTAGCCAGGTGCAACTTCAACGATGATTCCGTGGCGGTTGGGAGTTTTAAGTTTTGCTGCAATTTCCGTCAACTCCGCCCAATCTTGAGGCTGGGCGATCCCCTTCTCTTCGAAAGCAGTCTTGTTGTAAAACAAAGCTACTGGCTCCATTTCAAGTGGAAGGGCATATATTTCCCCTCCAACAGTTACAGCCTCAATCGTCTCGGGCAAGAAGTCCGAAATGATATCTGCAGTCAAGTATTCACTGAGCGGCAGAGCAATTCCAGCATTGACGTATCTGAGAAAATCACCTGGACTTATGAAGAAAACATCAGGTCCTTCGCCAGTTGCAAAGGCAGTGGTGAGTTTAGTCCCAGTGTAGTCTCCCCAGGGGAAAGTCTCAAATACCACTTTCTTGTCCGGGTTTTCTTCATTCCAGAGATCAACAAATCTCTGAATTGTAGCATCTGCGTATGTGTCAGTAAACTTCCAAAAAGTGATCTCTGCAGATACCGCAGTAACAACAAGAAGCGCAGAAACTAGAAACAGTAACAAGAACTTTTTCACTTTGACCCCTCCTTTTCAGCTCGAAGATATTCTCAGTAAACGTTTGAGACATAGATATCACTAATAGTCTGCTATTGCTTTCTGGATAATACGTAAACGTTTACGATATATCATAACAAGAAACCACTGCTTCAACAAAGTCTTACTACAGTCGATTATTCACAGACTGGACGAAATACAACCAACCTAGGCACCCAGTTGATCTATTGCTCCATTAGCCGCCAGTAATTTACTGAAAGCAAGAACTTAGTTACAGCATTCTCTGCAGACCACTTAAACACTCAGAAATCGTTGCAGACAGTTTTATCACGTCGTTGAAGATCCCTTGATGCAGGAAAAGACAGATGTCAACCTCTTGAAATTCCCTGTTACCTAACCAGTGTTTAATAGCTAGCGACCCAGAAAAGAACATTTCAACCCAAAACACCGAGAGGAGTAACAGGAGTCTTTCATGCGCAACATGACAGATAACACTCACTGTATGAAGACGAAAACTCACATCCGGATTCTACAGTTGACTTCTAAAAAGTAAACATAGACATGAAATGTGTTGACAATCTAGAAGAAGAGAGACGGTCTCACCAATCTTTCAGTTTGCTCCAGGAGCTCATAAGCGAGTCCAGACTGTCGTTGTTCATCCTTTCCTCGTTATCTTTCTCTGTGTAACTCGATCCCCAATGTAATGCTCTTATTACTGCCTTTGAGAGGAGAATCCGTTTCTTTCTGTCTGTTATGCCTGTGTTCATTGGCATTCTCGTTTGCTCGCAGAAGTCGGCCCATAGCTCGTTAAGTGTTTCCTCTGGAAGATCTTCGCAAGAATTGTAGAAGCTCATGAGATCAACAACGTCATCACAATTCTCAAGCTGAAGCTTAAGCGTTTCAATGTTTTCTGCCCCTAAGAACTCTCTAATTGCGGCATAGTTATACTCATCAAAATAGAGACCTACGGGTGGACTTACACCCCACTTCCTGTACTTGTCTACCGGAAACAATGAAGTAGGGTACGCCAGAACGAACAGGAAAATTACCTGCCTAAGGACAGAACTGGCCACAGCCAGGTAGAAGAGAACACTTTCAGCTGAGATCGAGAGATTTCCTTTGTTCATAGTCGAAATGCTTTCGTCGAGTTGAGGAGAGTGATTGTAAGCGCAGAGGCTTTTGAATGCCTTTTTAAGTGATTCTTTCAACAGATTCAGCCTTTCAGTATTGCAGAATTCTGCCGCTGCCAAGTGTTCTATACTCAAGTCAACCATTGCATGAAAGTTAGGTTTGTTCTTCTTTCCATGAACCCACTCGAGATGCTTTTCGTGCCCATTCTTGTCAGCAGTTACATGTCGGTATATGTGCAAGACAGAAAGCTCCAGAAATGGTCTCAACAATGCCAAGGAAGCGAGCATATTCCCGTCCAGCCATGACGATATGCTGTCGCGCAAATACAAGAGACTCTCATGGAAGCAGTAATGCCTGTTCCATACATGCATTCGCAGGATCTCAGCAGCGGTCCTTGGTTTGAAATCAAGTTCCGCATTGATAGAGATGTCCAGAATATCCTGGAACTCAAGGTAAGCCTGAATGCCATTAACTAGTTCTGAGAATTCCTGATTATCTCTAAAAAGAGAGAAAAGATCTTCAGTATACGGTTTCAGATTCTTTCTGCTTATTCCAATTATTGTCAGAAGAATCCTATCTGGGAAACCTTGACAATCCGGGTCCCTAACTATGCTTAGGTATTCCCTCTGCTCAGGAAACCACTTCTTGAATCTTTCGAATTTCGTCTTGTCCGCCGTTCTTTCATCTCCTCGCGTAAGTATACTGCCGAAATGGCTGCTTTCCCGACTGACAATCACCATTTCAAGAGGTTCTATTTCTTAGTCCAGAATTGTCTCGAATGTTTATTAGCAGATGTCACATACCAATTTCGCGAATCACATATACTATCGATCAAATTGGAGCATACATAGCTGTGTTGAGATCTTTCACTCATAACATCCCATACCACTTACTGATAACTCCACGCAATTTGCATTAATCAGGTTTCTTTTCCCAGTTCGTTCCAGTTCTCGGTAAAATACCTGGAGATACCCAAGCCGGGCATGTATTCGGGATAGATCAGCTGAAACTCCTTTTGTGCTTCTTCATAACTTCTATCGGAGATCACGTGCAGCCCCTTGGCTATGAAAGCAGTGCCAGAGAGGGAGCTCTTGATTCACCAAGATTGCAGTGAATCAGTAGATTCATGCCTTCGCTGTAATGCTTCTGGGAGAAGTTCATGAAATCAACAAAGGTCTGAGGCATGAAAAGAGGAATATCTGGATCGACAATGTTCAGATAGAGATTAGCTCCTCTTTCGAGACTAAGGTAATTATGGTGGTTCTTTGGTAGTGAACCTTTGTACCCAACTGCATTGACGTGGCATGGATTCTTGCACGCATGAACCACAGCCCATTCCGGTCTAGAATGGAAACAATCTCTTTCAGAACCAACGTAGAGACGATCGTAAACTTTTGTCATGTTGGATTGCCTTCCTTCAATTTCCTTTGCTGAAACTCAAGGGCAGTCCAGAAAATGTTCCATGCGAGGGATTGATAATTCCACAATTCTATAATCGTAATCTTTCTATTTTCAAGATTGGTTGATCCGTGGGCCGAATATTTATTCCTGAAGCTCTCGAACTCTATTATGAGCTCATGATAAGACTTATCAACGTAATTTCCAGTATCACTATCGTACTTCTTCATCTTCTTAAGTGGATCAATCCCTGCATTTACAAACTTTTCAAGGAGCTTTTTTTCCTTTTTTGGGGGATCTCCAATTATTACCTCAACTGACTTATAGGCATTGTGAAGAGCATTTTCAAAGGCGCATTTCTCAAATCTGGTGGGCGGCACGAAACCAGGATCACTCAGTATTTCTGTAGCTCTCGGCATACAGAAGTCTCTGTGGCTCATTGCAAGGAAACCAGCGCTCAGAAGAAGCTTTTCACTGGAGACCAAAACAGGCACCAACTGAAAGATGTATCTGAGTCTGTCTTCGCCAATAGCCAGACTGTTATGCATAATTGTCTCGAAGCTTAAGAGATCAAAGTACTCAATATTCTCCGTATGATATCGCATAAGAGATTGAAGATGCAGAATGCTCTTAGTGTTTATTAAGTTCAGAGGGAACTTGAATAAGTAAAAAGGCTCTTCGTGAGGTAGAGAACCCATCGAGAGTAGAAATGCTCCCTGGAATGCATCGGCGATCCTTTCAGAAAGGTTGTCCGATTCCTCGCCATCACCAAAGACAATCACATGACGTCTTGAATGAGTTTCGTTACCCAAAAAAGGGTTACCTTGCTCATCGACAACAAGAACTGTCTTCAATAAACATCCTATCGCTTTGAGGGCTTTCCGAGAAGCTCGAAGATAATGCTGTGTTACTTTGCGACCACTACGCATAATATAGGTGCTCTTGTGGTCTTTGCTGCCTTCTGGAACGCTTAAACCAGTTACTAGATAACCGTATTTCATGAAAACCTACCCGGTCTTATGGTACGGAAGGCTTTGGTCTTTAAGGGAGTACGGTCTCTCTTCTTATTTGAAGTTGGATGTACTCCCTTGCCAAACCATGTACCTGTAGCAATCCAGACTTCATAATAGAAAAGCCATAGGGATGTCCAGGGGATTATTGTCTCACCAATAAGCATAGTTGGTTTCCATTCATAGTGTTTCGGATAATATAGGCAGAGCGATCCATCAGAGAACAAATGAGGAGGATTTCTCCCATCCGATTTCTCCAGTTGTGGTTTAGTAATTCGGACTCTAGGGCGTGATTGGAGACGATAGTTCAATGTGAATGTGTACGTTGATGAAATCGTTGTGGGAGATATTTGCCCGCTTATTCTCAGTTCACCGCATTTAGCTATACATTTGAACCCTGGGAATGTTTGTTTCAGGTGGCTGTATTGCTCCATAATTGTCAAGGGTTTCAGTATGTTCTTCTTCACCTGCTCTCTCCAAAGAATGTATTCTTCCTCACAGTAGTTGAATTCAGCTCAGAATCCCCCACACTACTGAGATTACCTGTTGCGTTTCCCATAGTCAGACGCTCCGCTTCCCTAAGTGCCTGAATGTCTTCAGAGTATTTGGTCAAAGCTTCTTTTGTCTCAGTCTCACCAAACATCTCTTCAAGATGTCTAGATATATCATTGATTCCCCTAATAGAGCTAAGGGTTTTCCACCGATTCGCGAAATCAGAGACAAATTCCTTAAAGGCCCTGAATTCAGCAGAATTAGCCTTCCAAGATTCTGCAAAGTTTTCTCCGTTTTCTATAGGATTAAAAACAGCGGGAGGAGACTGCAGACTGCACACATTGGAAAGAATTGAGTCAAGAATATGGCCCATATCATCAAACAAAGAACCCTTATCCTGATAGTACATACCAGCCAAGGTTGTCAGAACTATGCTCCTAGGCGCTTCATCATTTTTCGTTGAGAAATAGAAATCTCTTCGTCTCTTTATGAGTTGTACTGAACGTTTGAGAGTGGGTTTGACTTCAAACGGAAGGTCGTGAGGAAGTGGTTCCTGCTGAGCTACCTCAATAATCTTTCTCTGCAGTTTAATGCATCGATCTTCAAACCACTTTGCATATAGCCTTGGAGCAGATGGCACCCAATGATTGAGTTGCTTATCCGGAACTCGCAGTCTTTCTGACTCAATATTCGCAAGTGGGTAAGCAGGTAGAATGTCCATATGAAAGTCATCAACATACTTGATGCGAACACATCTTCGCTTTTTCTCTACCATGTTGGCGTATCTATCACTATCCCTGAATTTCCTGTAAAGCTTATCAAGCAAAACGTTTGGGCTCAAATCGGAATGCCATATTTGTTTTATCTTCAACACAATGTCAAGATCATACTCCTCACCAGACAAAGGTTTTACAGTAGTGCCTATTTTGTAGGAGCCTTGCGGAAAGACATCGATATCGTTCCCCTGAAATAGATCTTCATCGCTATCAAGGAAATTGAAAATTGCATCATAGGTCTGACTTGCCTTTTCTCTTTTTGTTTGCGGCAGTTGTAGTTCATTTCCAATACGTTGGAGTAATTCATCCATTACAGGTTTTGAAGTAACAAAATAAGCTTCATACAGCACACTCATCACTCCTCACAGAATCCATAGGCTATTTTCCGAAATCTTGGCGCTTTGTGAATTGATTTCTACACCCTCTGACTCAATCTCATTCTCTGAACACCATTTATAATGATCTTTCTCGTTGCTCATAGTACTTCTCAATGCGATTTCTTGTTCATCTGTAGGTAGGAACTCATATATTTCAGCCAACAGGAATTCATTGGATTTGGGATTCAGTTTTGACATTTTCTTTGGTTTGTATAGCATTATTGTCCTCAGATACCGAAATTTCAATATCCGAAAAGGCTCCTTTGGAAGAATCCCAGACTCGAGAAGCTCCTCGCGGAATTCTCTTTCAACGGTAACCTCCCTATCTTCCCTGCCATAAAACCACTTAAGAAAATACCTTAGTTTCCATCCCGGAATTCGAATCCTCAGATCGTCTTTGCTATCTTGATCAATTGGCATGCAATTATCGTCTTTTGCGTTCATCTTCGTGAACGTTGAGGTAGCTCCAGGGTAATATTTAATGACGCCTCCGACTGGCTGAAATTGCTTGTTGATTCTATTCCCTTGAACAAGAAGGTATCTGTCATCAATCTTAATTCTAAACAGATATGAGATAGAGAGCCTAACCTCTTTTTTGAGTAAGCACCTAAGAATGATCAAGATCGAACGAAACACGAAATTCTCGAGACCAAGAAACCAGGTCAAGGCGAACGAGATTAATCCCGAAATCAATGCAGTGAGCAATAAATTCATCAGGATTCCTGACATTAGCGACAGAACAAAAAAAACGAGAAACAGCACCGACATCTTTACAATGAAACCAGCCATCAACAGTCCTCCTTTGAAAAGAATACTCTTTTCAGGAAACTCAAAGTCTCTCGAAACATCTAGGTCCTATTCAGCAATATTCAAACGTTTACTTGGTCTGAACCACTCCCTATTCAGGAGTCTCATGCTGGTGAGATTCATTTGAGTCTGGAGAAGTGTGTGGAAAGAGAGTGATTTGGAGAAGGATATCCAGTACACTTGTAGTGACAGTTTTATTTGCACGAAACTCGTTTCTCAAATCCTGGAGCCCCAGCTCTAGGATTTCTATTAAGAATGATACTACTATTTACACAGTTTGTCAAGCGATGAACTGTCGTAAGACACTTACAATTTATATATTGCTTCAGTTGTAGTTAGATTGTGCTATACTAATAACAGATTGGCAGTCGCTTCCTGAGACCTATCAGTTCATTTTAGCACTCAGTCGATTGTTTTCTGATGAGAGTCAATCCATAAGAAAAGTCTTAACAAAGGATTCTGTTAAAAGGGGCCTGATGAGCGTCGATTGGTACAAGCTCCGAGTGTAAGAAATTAGCGATAATAGATTACGTTGATCCATGCTGAAAACTTACGTCGATTTCGTTTCTATTTGGGAGCTACAAATGAGGATAACTGGGATAAAGCTTGAGCAAATTGCCGATGTGATAATCGGTATAAATGAGGTTAGAGGCAAGAAGTCGGGGGAGTTCACTTATCACATAGTGACCCCAGCTGACCTGGATGATTCGAACGACTTCGAAAGGCTTGAATCCGTAAATCTTGAGACGGAGGTCGGAGATCATAATCTAGTCCGTAGGGGTGATTTACTTATAAAGAGAGTCAGTCCTAACTTTGTAACGTTAGTCACGAGTGAAATCTCTGGCGTAGTTGTTTCAAGCAACATGTTGATTATTCGCTGTCATCAAAGCGTTGTACCAGTATTTCTTGCTGGATATCTAGAGCTTAGAGGGCTAGAGGCTCTGAAACACTATACGGAAAGAGGAATGACAATGCACTCGGTAAGCAAGAAGGAGCTGAATGAGTTTTTGATCCCCTTGCCAGATTTGAAGACTCAGGAGATCCTTGGAGAACTATGGTTTCTGAACAAGCAAAAGCGGGACTTGCTCTCGAGGCTTTCGGAAAAAGAAAGCGATCACATAAAATCTATATATATCAGAGCGCTAAGTGAGGGGAGAGGCAGATGACGACTAGAAAAGACATTGAAAACGTATTATGGAGAGGAGCCGACACCTTCAGGGACACGATCGATGCGGCCAACTACAAAGACTTCGTTCTTTCGATTCTCTTTGTGAAGTATCTGAGCGATACTCACACAGAGTTACTGGAAGAACTCAAAAGCAATTATGACGACGATGTAAGACTAGAACGTCAACTAAAAAGGCTTCCGGTTGTCATGGACGATGAGCACAAGTTCGATTACCTCTACAAAAACAAGAACAGCGATGACCTTGGCCAATTAATCAACGCCTGTTTGAGAGGTATAGAAGATAAAAACTTCGAGCAGCTCAACGGTGTTTTCAGAAGCATAGACTTCAACAGTGAGAGTCTTCTGGGAAACAAGCCTCATAGAAACGCCATACTGAGAGAACTGTTAGACGATTTTGTAAACCTCGATTTACGCCCTTCACAGATACAAACAAATCCCGGACAGATTCCCGCAGACGTCATAGGCGACGCATATGAATATATGATCGGCGAGTTTGCAAGCAGAGCCGGAAAAAAGGCGGGAAGCTTTTTCACCCCTACGGCGGTCTCCGAACTTATGGCCCGTCTTGTTGAACCAAAACCTAATGACAGGATATACGATCCCACATGCGGTTCAGGTTCTCTGCTAATCCACGCAGCCAAGAGATCGGGAAAAGAAATGGACAAGGTTCAGATCTACGGGCAGGAACTCAATGGCTCAAGCCTCTCAATGGCAAAGATGAACATGTATATACACAGGATCCTGGACGCAAAGATCGCCTGGGGCGATACTCTTGCCAATCCGCTCCATCTGGACGAAAACGGTAACCTTATGCTCTTCGATGTCATCGTTGCAAATATGCCCTTCTCGAAAGATAAGTGGGCCTCGGGCTTCAATCCGGGCGGTGAGAACGCTGGAAACGGGAAGAAGTTCTCAATGGAAGCCGCACGCGACAAGTATCACCGTTTCGACTGGGGAGTGCCTCCCGCCAGCAAAGGTGATTGGGCCTTCCTGCTTCACATGATTCACAGCATGTCCGAGCGGGGAAGGATAGCCGCAGTTGCTCCTCATGGAGTTCTATTCAGAGGCTCTTCAGAGGGGCGAATTAGGAAACAGGTGATCAAGAATAACCTTCTGGATGCCGTTATTGGGCTACCTTCAAATCTCTTCTTCGGAACATCGATTCCTGCTTGCATAATGGTATTCAAGAAGAACAGAGACAGGAACGACGTAATCTTCATCGACGCCTCAGGAGAAGACCACTACGAGAAGGCCAAGAACAAGAACACCCTGAAAGAAAAGCATATTGAAGAGATAGCGAAGGCCTACTTTGATAGAAACGACATCCCGAAGTTTGCTCACATTGCCACTCTCGAAGAGATAAAGGAAAACGACTACAACCTCAACATCCCCCGCTACGTTGATACCTTCGAGCAAGAAGAGTTCATTGACATAGAAGCGGTACAGAAGAACATAAGAGAAATAAATGTCGAGCTTGAAGAAGTGCAGAAGAAAATGGACGAATATCTCAAAGCGCTGGGCTTATAGGTGGCTGCAATGAGGGATGATATTAAAAGGCGGATAGAGCAAATCAGGCGGGGAGAGGTGCCTGAGGGGTATAAAAGAATCGGTGGTAGAATTTTTCCTGAATCGTGGTCATTGAACAAAATCAAAGACTTCGCAAAAACAAAGAGTGGCAAGACACCTGATAGGGACAGACATTCCGAATTCTATCAGGGTGGAAATCTGAACTGGTTCAAAACAGGAGAGCTTCTCACAAAATACCTTAGTAACAGTGAAGAGAAGATAACTCCTAAAGCATTAGCGCTGTGTGGAATGCCTGTCTTTCCCAAGAGGAGTATAATCCTTGCTATGTATGGAGCAACAATTGGTAAAGCTTCTATACTAGATGAAAACTCGACTACAAATCAAGCATGTTGCTGCATCTTTCCGTCTTCATCATATGATACTGAGTATATTTTCTATCAAATCACGTTTAATAGAGAAGCGTTTGTCAAGATCTCCGCGGGAGCTGCACAGCCAAATATAAATCAAAGTCTAGTACAGAACTTCTGTCTTCCACTCTGCGAAACTAATGAGCAAAACCGAATAGCAGAGATTTTGTCAACTTGCGACAGGGTTATCGACCTGAAGAAGAAGCTGATAGAAGATAAGAAAAAGGTAAAGAAGTGGCTCATGCAGACGCTGCTAACAGGAATGATCCGCGTCAAGGATATTGAAAACGGGACCCCATACGAAGAACTCAAGAAACGAATCGAGCAGATAAGAAGGGGGAAAGTTCCTCAGGGATACGACAGAAATGGCATTCTTGGTATTATTCCTGAGGAATGGCAGGTTTTCCAAATGTCAAGAATAATTTCTACATTAACCGATTTTGTGGCAAACGGAAGTTTTGCTTCATTAAGAGCTAACGTCAAATATCTGAGAAAGCAAGATTATGCAGTGCTTCTCAGATTGGAAGATCATAGCAATGACTACAAAGGTGAGTTTGTGTATGTTGATATGTATTCATATCAATTCTTGAGAAAATCAGTACTTAAACCGGGCGATATCATAATAGCAAATGTAGGAGCGCGTTGCGGTTTTGTGTTTAGGGCGCCAAGCTTGAAGCTTCCAATGACTTTGGGTCCTAATGCGATTCTACTGAGAACAAATCAAGATGATTACTGGGTTTACTACTTTCTTTCGAGTTCTATTGGTCAGTCACAACTGAGCCAGATCAAAGGTACTTCAGCTCAACCGAAATTCAATAAGACAGATTTCAGATCTCTATCCATATGTTTGCCGGAAATAGCTGAGCAAATTAGAATCGCCGAAATTCTCTCAACCGCTGACACAGAGATTGATCTACTGAACAAAGACCTCGAACAATGGGAGCTAAAGAAAAAATCACTCATGCAGCTACTTCTAACAGGTATTGTAAGGGTTAATGCAGAGAACTGAAGCCGGGGGTGAGCTCATGCTTGACCACAGAATCTTCAACGAAAGACCGGAGAGCCAGGAGAGGATGATAAAGCTCCTCCAGAAGCTGGGATATGAATACGTTCCAAGGGCCGTGGCCGAAGAGAAACGCGGAAGCAAGACTAAGGTCATTTTTGAAGACGAACTGGTCAAGTTTCTCGGAAGACAGATCTTTGATTACAAGGGGGAGAAGCTACATTTTTCAAGTGAGTCCATAGGCAAGGCTATTAGAGAGCTAGACGCTCCCATCACCAACGGCCTAATGATGACTAGTAAAGTCATATATGATCTTCTCTGCATGGGAAAAAGCCTGGAGCAGACTCTTCCAGACGGAGCGATGCAGTCTTTCGATATCAAGTACATCGACTTCGACAACCCTGCAAACAATATCTGGCAGGTAACTGACGAGTTCGAAGTAGAGAGGCCAAACGGCAAGTTTGCACGGCCGGATATTGTGCTTCTTGTCAACGGTATCCCCCTTGTAGTTATAGAATGTAAGAAGTCAAGTGTAGATGTAATCGAGGGAGTAAGACAGAACATCAGAAACTGGCACCCTGATTACATACCCCACCTATTCAAGTTCGCTCAAATTGTAATAGCAACCAATTCGAACGAGTTTTTGTATGGCACATGCGGAACTGCTGAAAAACACTTCAACAGATGGAAGGAAGAGCAGAAGGACTGGCAGGAAGAACTTTGCAAGAAGTGCTCCCCTGATGGAAAGATAGTAGAGCAAGACAGGGCGGCAGTTTCTCTTCTGTCAAGAGAAAGGTTGCTGCAGCTTACCAGAAGCTTCATCATATACGATGCCAATATTAAGAAGATAGCCAGGTACAAGCAGTTTTTCGCCGTCAAGAAATGCATGGACAGGATCAAAATGAAGGACGGCAAGGGAACAAAAAACGGGGTGCTCTGGCATACGCAGGGCTCGGGAAAGACTATAAGCATGATTATGCTCGTCAAAATGATCCAGCGTGACAAAGATTTCGAGAATCCACGTTTCATACTCGTTACTGACAGGAAGAACCTCGACAAGCAGATACTTGAAAACTTCAGCAACACGAAGATGCATCCGACAAGGGCAACTACGGGCCGTGGTCTGGTATCTCTCATAAAGGACGACGGAAAGACTGTAGTTACTACCATAGTTAACAAATTCGAGACAGCCATAAAGATGAACTTCAGGAAAGAAAACAAGAACATATTTCTGATTATCGACGAAGGTCATAGAAGCCACTACGGGAGACTGAATACATATATGAACGTGGTGCTTCCGAATGCAGTAAAACTCGCCTTCACGGGAACACCACTAATCAAAGAGGAAAAGAAGAACACCTATGACAAATTCGGACCCCTCATAGATTCTTACACGATGGAGGACGCAATCAGCGATGGGGTTACTGTTCCGCTTGTGTATGAAGGAAGAATAATACCTCAGGGAATTTCTAACGCGAAGATTGATGAGATTCTCAAATACGTCACCGCCCCACTTAGCGAAGAAGAGAAAGAGAAACTCAAGAAGAAGTACAGTACATTCTTCCATCTCTCACATACAACAAAGAGGTTGGAAATGGTTGCAGTGAACGTGTACGAACACTTCATACACTATTGTCGGCCAAAAGGCTTCAAGGCGATACTGACTTGCTCCTCCAGAGCTTCTGCGATCGATATGTATCACGAACTCGAAAGTCTCGGAGATCTCAACTCAGCGGTAGTAATAAGCCCATCGGATACCAGGGAGGGCGATGACGATGATCTTTCGAACTCGAGCAGAGAGAAAATAAATAGCTTCTTCAGCAAAATCGTGATCCCCCTTCACGGTGATTCGGAGACATACGAAGAATACGTAAGAACCACCTTCAACAGAGAAGACAATGATATTGAGCTCATCATTGTGAAAGATAAACTTCTTACGGGTTTCGACGCCCCAATAGCGGCTGTTCTTTACGTTGACAAACCCATGCGGGATCACAACCTCTTGCAGGCAATAGCAAGGGTTAACCGTGTCTATCCTGGGAAGGACTTCGGGCTCATCGTCGATTACTATGGAATCTTCAAGAAGCTTCACGGTGCGCTAGACCTTTATTCAGATGAAAAGTCAGGGATGAATCAGTTCGATAAGGACGATATAAGAGATGTCCTGAGCGGGCCTCAGGAAAACAGCAGAGAACTGCTTAGAGTGAGAGATAACCTTCTCAATCTTTTTCCTTCTATCCCAATTGATGAGAGACGGACTATCGTTTGGCAGGAATGTCTTGAGAAAGACGATCTCCGGAAAGAATTCTACGAAAGGCTCAAAGAGTACTCAAAGATGGTCGATCTTCTCTTTTCGAGTTACGAGTTCTTCAACTTCGTCGGAGTAGAGAAAGCAGAGGAGTATAGGCGTGAGCTGCTCTTCTTCACTAAACTTAGAAATTCCGTCAGTTTAATTCATGATGATAGTGGAGAAATGAGCACAAAGGAATACGACGACAAGATCAAGAACCTTTTGAACAAATACGTGATGGCAAATGATGCCTGGACTGTACAGGAACCGCTTGACATAATGTACAAAGCGAAAATGGATGAGCAACTCAAATCGCTTGCTGACAGCAAGTCAAAAGCCGATGCCATAAAGACCAGAATGATAGCGGAGATAAGCTCGAGAGAACACGATGACCCAGCAATATACATGGAGTTCTCGGAGAGAATAAAAGAGACAATTCGCAGATACGAAGAAGAAAGGAACACTGAGAAATACCTCGCAAATATGGAGAAGCTGGCCGAAGATCTCCGAGAAGGTCGATCTGGAAAGTCATATCCTGCACGGATAGACAACGACAGCGACTCGAAAGCCTTCTACAGTACAGTGCTACATGAGTTACAGGAGCACTCAGGACTAAAAGCGAACGAAGCAATCGAAGAGGATATTGCCATTCTCTCCCAGGGAATAAAACGGGCAATAACTGGAAATACAAAAATTGATTGGCGTGACAATGTAACAGTGCACAAGAGGATCATGGCGGAACTCGACGATCTCATCTTCGATTTCATTGAAGCGCATGGACTAAAGGTTTCGACGGATATCATAGATCTCATTCTAGACAAGCTGCTTATAGTAGCAAAGAAGAGGTACTGATGGAAATGATAACTCTGAAACTCAATAACAACAAAGAAATAGAAGTTGCCGTTATAAGACGACAGATGAGAAACGTAAGGCTGAAAGTCTTCCCCAACGAAGAGGTTTCTGTTTCGGCGCCTCACGGGGTATCCCTTGAGTGGATCGAGAAGTTTGTAGAGAAGAAACGAGATTGGATTGAAGGTAAACTAGGCTTTTTCAGAGAGAGTAATGCTAACGATAAACTGAATTTCATAAAGAGCGGGGTCACTGTGAGGATTCTAGGCGAGCAAATCATGATTATCGTTCGAGAATCCCGGCAGAAGAATGTAATTCAGGAAGACGCGAAGCTCTTCATCTACACACCAGATCCAAAGGATGAGGAAATGCTCTCAAGACAACTTGAGGTCTGGATAAGGAGACAGCAGAAGAGTCTCTATGAAAGTCTGCTTGACAAGCTCTACCCCATAATTGGGAAGTATGGATACCAAAGGCCCACAATAATGGTCAGAAAGATGAAATCACTCTGGGGAAGCTGCAACAGAAAGAAGGGAATCATCACGCTGAACTACTACCTCTACAAAGCCAAGCAGCCCTGCATAGAATACGTAATGCTCCATGAACTTGTGCACTTCATCTATGCGGGGCACAATAGAGAATTCTACGACTTCTTGAGTACACACATGCCTGGCTGGAAAGAGCGAAAGAAGATTCTTGACTATGAGGTTGTTTTGGGAGTGCGATGATTGTTGAACTGATCCATAAATAATAGATTCGCATAGTGTTTCGTATTGCCTAAGTCAGGATGGAAAGGGGGAGAATATGAGATTATCTGGAAGTGAAATTGGTAAGTTTGCCTATTTTGGTGATCCCGAAAAGAGTTTGGAGATGTTGAAGCATCTTGCCGGAGTTCCATCACGGGATATAGATAGTCTTTTTGAAGAAGTCGAGGAACAGTTTAGGGAATGTTCAGCGAGATCCGAAATTGTGTACTTTGACATTGATGGGATTCCTTGTGCTCAAGGAGACGATTTCTCATGGTCATCTGAACCGGCGTGCTGCTATGCGCTGTTTCCAGTTAAAATCGCAGGATCCAAAGCGACCCTTTTTGGCGTTTTCTCGGAAAACGAAAAATATTCGATCGCTCAGAAGACCCAGAAGTGGTATGGTCTATTTTGGTTCGACACAACCCACTTGAATCACGCTTTCTACGAAAAAACATCCAAAACCTATCTCGGAGACATTGTTTTTGGAAGTAGAAACAAACTGGAGGAATTCCTAGATAGAATACTTGAGATAGCAATGCCAGAAGATTGGGACTTCTATCATGAATACTTTAGGCACTCAATACTGAAGTCTTACATTGAGAACACATATTATCGAGCGAAAAGTGAGGAGAAAATCGTATCCAATAAGAATGAGGGACTTTCGGCCTTTAACACAGGATTGTTGGCAAATAGGTTCGATGTGTCGTCCATTGGTAGCGGAGTCAGTGAGATCTACATAATTGCTAGGATAATGGATAAACAATTCATATACCCCAGATACGAGCGTCCCGAGGTCTGCATATCAAGGGTTGAGTACGACCAGCTCTTCTCAAGGGTTCCTGAGATTCCGAGCTTCTTTGAGAGAATAGAAGATGTTCTCTTCAATCCAGATCGCGATGTTCACTCCGATGCTAAAGGTATGCTTCATATCATCGGAGACAATAGAGACCGCTTTCCACAAAAGCTTCAAGAAGAATCAGACCACCAACTTCGACAACTGCTAATGGCTGCTATCGAAAGAACAAAGATGCTAGCCAAACGCAACTATAAGCTGGTTGTTCCTCAGTTCTATTCTGGAAAGATACAGTTCCTAATGCCAATATTTCTATCGGGAGATCTTTCTCGCGATCCTGATTTTGCATTAGTGTTAAATCCCCTACGAAGTAGTGACTCAGACAAAGTGAATAGCTATGAAGCAACAACGATTATAACGCTGGATATGGCATATAAAAACGCTAGATTAATTGCTAAGCCAGATAACACTTGGCTAAAGCCGAGCTCCATTGTTGAATCAGAAGAGAACACGTTTTCGGGAGACACGTTAATCGATGGTTGAGTGTTAGGCTCTTGATGGAAACCAGTTTCAGAACCCTGTGACAGCTAGGGTAGCTGGGGTCTGATCTCGAACATGAAAGAAAACGCGATATCATCAAAAGGCGCGATTTCTCAATTGATTGTCCTCTAGAAGAGCTCAAAGACTGCGGCATACCTGCCTGGTATGCAAATCGAAGCAAGAAACTTGGTTGCCAAAATAGTGTTTAGGAGATCATTATCTATCTATACTCCTCTGGGAACCAGGTTACGACCAATGAACATGATGTACCTTAGGATCGCCGATCCGAAACTGCCAGGCAGACGCGAGATAATTGAGTTAGCTAACCCGCTGGAAAGTGAACGTCTTCTTTCATGCACGGCGAATCCTCTTATTCCGTGAAGAGGACTAGTGTTTCCAGCAAATTGATTAAAGGCCAATGGGTTGAATTCCCACAGCTCACCGATTAATAGATTGTATTTCATCATTCTAATGAATGTAACAGCTGTTGCCAGCACAGAAAAAATCATTGTTATCACCAGAACGATAATGGTAGTATTCAAGGCTTGGAATTATTATTTGTTTGTTCTCTAGCTAATTGTAAATCAGGACGTGCAAAAAGAAGTCCGATCATATTCTCGTATTGTTTTTTGCAAGCTGTTACTCTGTCACCATATTGCTTCTGAAATGTATGACTAAGTTCAGGAAAAACTTGATCACAACTCCACTCCAAGCCTTAATCATACCTAACACCTTAAGCTAAACCAAACTCCAGAATGGTATCTCACTTCCGTTGCACACGTATTTGTTCAAGAAAAATGATACTGCTACTCACACCAAGAATGAGACCCCCCGATCTTGATTCGAGGGGTAGTTCTCTTCTTATTGCTCTGCTCTTCTTGAATCCTGAGACACGTTTCTCATTTCGG
>NZ_JWIM01000103.1:0-7605 GCF_002896535.1 Mesotoga sp. B105.6.4
CCATCTTCACTTCTCCTTCTCTAAGTAATCGATTACTTCACAATAACACGTTGCCGGTAGTTTCTCAAAAAACGCTCACGAGCGAATATGACCGATTATTTCGACTGACGAGTAAATAGAGCAAATATCTCTCCAAATGAAAAAGGAGGATGACTTGATAATCCCAAGAAGTCGATCCATTCTCTTGAATGATTAGTAGAGAAGCCATTCGCTAGCTACCGAAAATCGTAACTCTCACATTCGATTAGTACTGATTATCGGTGCCTAGGTTTGCTGAGGGAATGACAGCTTCAATTTACTCGGAATTGTTTCTGCTTACGCCTTCTCACACATTTCTGTTTATTCGGAACGTATGGTATTCTATTGGTGAAGCTATTGCTTCATCTTGCTGCTGTTGGCCAGACAATATGAAGCAATTACTGCATATGGAGATGAGCGAATGGATTTCCTTTTTAGTTCGAACATACTGACCGATTACTCTCTGAGAACGGCTATTGAGACTTTTGCTGAAGAAGGGGTAACCGGAATCGAGATCTGGGTAGAGCACTTGTGGAAGGAAGAATCCTCCCTTTGTCAGCTAAGGCAGCTCCTTGATTCACTAAAACTCAATAGGACTCTTCATGCTCCGACAAGAGATATCAACATCACTTCTTCAAATCCTGGAATCCGCGGAGAATCGGTTAGCCAGACTTTCGAGGCACTTGAGATTGCCAGAGAGCTTGGAGCGGAAGTGGTTACCATCCATCCCGGCCATATGTCTTCTTCAAAGGATACACCCAGAGACTACTTCGGTGAACATGTTGAGATCTTCCAAAGTATCGGTACTCGGGCGAGATCTCTAGAATTGAAGGTAGCGATAGAAGTAATGGAGAAGAAACCGCTTGAGCTAATAACAACTCCGGATCAAATGAATGCACTTCTTGAGAAGGTTGATATGGACTGTGTAGGGACGACTTTCGACATAGCTCATGCGGCGTCATGCTTCAAAAACAGTGTTGATGAAGGCAAGCTTAACCATAGAATCGTTGAGTACATGAAGAATCTGAAGAAGATCTTCAATGTTCACATTAGCAATGCGAGCAGGGAGAAGGTACATCTTCCTCTGCTAAGAGGAGAATACGACTTTCTCCCTGTTCTGAAGGAGCTTGCCAGCTTCTATGAAGGTTCGGTTACCATAGAAGGATTCGCCCCTGGTGATGGAATGAGGGTTATGCGGGAAAACAAAACCGTCACTGCAAAATGGAAGGAGCGCCTCGCTGATGCCAAATAGCGGTCTGAAAGACCTAAGGGAGACAATTAAAAAGCACTACGAAAAAGGCGCCACAGACTACTGGATAAAACCGTTGGTTAAATGCCGAGAGGGGCAGCCCGTCGGAAGAATTTCGGATGGTGATACGGTTATCTTCTGCTGTAGGAGAGGAGAGCGGGAAGTCCAGCTTATGGAGACTTTCGTCGAAAAGGGGTTTTCTTCATTTCCTGTGAAGAGGTTTCCCAATCTGCGTTTTCTTCCGCTGGTCGAGTATCACGAAAAGTTTGCCGATATCGAACCGGTCATTACCCCGGTCAGACCTTCTGTAACACTCGCTGGAATACTAAGTTCGAAGAATGTGAAACAGCTTGCTGTTACTGAGACCGAGAAACAGTCACATGTAACGTTCTTCTTCAATGGACGTAGAAGCAGGCTTTACGGTGGTCAAATCGCAGAGATTATTCCGAGCTGGAGGGATTTCGGTAGCCATCCGGAGATGAAGAGCGCCGAGATCGGTAACTCAGTAGTGAAGGCAATGGACAAGTATGACTTCATGATTATCAACTTCCCCGCAGGGGATGTAATCGGCCATCTCGAAGATATGAGACTCAAGATCAGCGCGGCCGAAGAAGTTGACAAGGCTCTGGGGAAGATATTCCGGCAGGCAATGGATCTTGGAAGAACACTGATCATAACTGCCGATCACGGCCTAATGGAAAGGGGGAAAAACGAAGACGGTTCCCCCTCCGTGTCGCATACGACTGCAAAGGTTCCTTTTGTACTAGTGAATCGCAAACTTGAGAATCAGAAGATGGAGCTTGGAGAAGGCACTCTGGCGGATGTCGCTCCTACGGTTCTATCTCTAATGGGTATTGAAAGACCGGAAGAGATGACAGGGTCTTCTCTGATCAAAGTTGTACCTTCCTCAAACGGAGTTGTACTGGTAATTCTTGACGGTTGGGGAGAGGGAGCCGATGATCCTTCGATCAATCCGTTGAAAGCCGCAGATACTCCAAATCTCGATTATTTGAAGAGTAATTTTCCTTTCACAAGACTGATCGCCAGTGGAGAAAAGGTCGGTCTTCCAATAGGAAGAAGCGGCAATTCAGAGACCGGGCACCTCACGATAGGTGCCGGTAGAGTTATTGAACAGGACGAGCTCAGGTTAATGAAAGCAATGGAAGTTGGGCTTGTGGACAATCCCCAAATCAAAGCTGCCATCGAAGGAAAGGCGCTGGACGGCAAAGTTCACGTTATAGGCGTGCTTTCCGAGTCTAGCTCTCACGGGAATATTCACGAGCTGATCGCGGTCTGTGAAGCCGCCAGACTAAATGGAGCCGGGAGAATCTTCGTTCATCTGATCCTTGATGGAAGGAGCGCACCTCCAAGAGGAGCTGTAGATCTTCTGGACAAGTATGAATCCAAGTTAGCCGGCTGCGAGGTGGTGGGAGCTGTTGGGAGGGGCTTTGCGCTCGATAGAAGCCGAGATTACATTGAAAAAACAAAGTTGGTATATGATTCTCTCGTGAACGGAACAGGCGAGTGTTACTTCGGCCTGTAGTTGAGGAGGACTCACTGAAAATGACTATTCTTGATCGGGTTCGCGAAGTGTATCCTTTGCTTCCAAAGTCGCAGAAACTTATAGCGGACAGCATTCTCGAGAACTGGGAAAGCACGGCATTCGTTTCTCCTAGAGAATTGGGAGAGCGGTTGAAGGTTAGCGAGACAACGGTGATCAGGTTCGCCAAATCCCTCGGATACTCAAGTTTCAGCGAACTCAGAGAACACACTCAAAAGCTAATAAAGGAGAAACTGACTCCCGCAGAGAAGATGACAGAGACGGTTCGTAAGATCAAGTCCGGAGAAACCACTTTTGAAAGGCTGCTCACTGCAGAGGTCGAGAATCTGAAGAACGGCATCTCAAAGGTTTCGCCGGATGAGTTCTACAGGGCAGTAGATCTTATTGAGAAAGCTCAGAGAGTCTTTATTGCAGGCCAGGGGGTCTCGGAATCTTTATGCAGATTCCTCGAATTCAGATTCAGAAGAATGCACATAGATACGAGACTAGTAACCGGCGGAGGAAAACCTTTCTACGAGACGCTATTGCTCATGAATAGCGATGATGTTCTCTTTGGAATCGGTTTCTTTCGATGCTCTCTCGACATTCTAAGGTCTTTCGACTACGCAAAGAAGCAAGGTATACCTACGATAGCGTTGACACACAGCAGTGTTTCCGAGCTTGCCCTCAAGTCTGAAGTCACTCTTGTGGCAAACAGAGGTCCTGTATCCCTGCTCAATTCTTTGGTCGTACCCATGGCAATCCTCAACGCGTTAGTTCTCTACATTGCAGAGAGAGACGAGGAGAAGCTCAAAGCTCTCGAGAAGCTCGATGAAATCCCTAATATCTTTGGGTTTGACGGAAAGCACTAGGTTCCGTGCCCTACTGAGGAGGTAGTCTATGAGAAAGCTTGCTATTGTCTTTATGTTGCTGATCTGCGGTGCACTAATTTTCGGTTCGGGAAAAATCATGCTTTACACCTCGGTTCCCACAGAGATAATGACTGCCATTGCCGATGCCTTTATGGCGGAGAACCCTACTATTGAGGTAGAGGTCTTCAGGTCCGGCACGGGTACAATCCAGACAAAGATTGCAGCCGAGATGCAGTCGGGGAATATCGAGGCAGATGTCATATGGGTCGCTGAGTTTTCTTACTACGAGAGCTTGAAAAAACTCGGTCTGCTGGCAAAGATCGATCCCGAACAGGCGGCCTTCCTGCCAGACAATTTCAAAGACCCTGAAGGCTATTACTATGCAGGCAGACTGATCAACATGGTAATCTGCTACAACACGAAAGACCTCACTCCGGAGACAGCTCCCAAGACGTGGAAAGAGATGACTGATAAGACGTGGTTCGACGATTTTGTGATTCCGAACCCTGAGTATTCTGGTGCAGCTGTAGCGGCCGTTGGGGCACTTGCAAAGAAGTATGGCTGGGATTATTTCAGAGACCTTAGAAAGAATGAGGCGGTGGTTGTTAGGGGTAACAGTGATGTTGCACAGAAGGTTGCTTCTGGAGAGTTTCCTGTGGGAATGACTCTTGATTACATAGCGCGCGATCTTAACGTCAAGGGTAGTCCCATAAACATCATTTACCCTGAAGATGGAACGATAGCCATTCCCAGTCCCGTTGCAATAATGAAGTCTACGAAAAACATGGAAGCATCTATGCAGTTTGTCAATTACATTCTATCCATTAATGGACAGGTTGCGCAGGTTGAGCTTGGTTCACTCGTGCCGGTTCGCAGTGATGTGAACCCGCCGCCCAACACCCCTCCTGCAGCAGAAATCCTTTCTCAGGCAATGGATATTGACTGGAAGTACATCGAAGAAGGCCTTGAAGAAATCAACACCAATTTCGCGGACATAATGCTGTTTTAGGTTCTTGTGACCCGGCCGTGTAGCGGTCGGGTCATACTCTGTTTTGGGGAGTGATTGTTTTGATCCAGAAGAAGTTCAAAGTTGACCCGATTATCCTCGGCAGCGCTTTCGTACTAATTGGGATTCTGGTTGTTTTTCCGTTCACGCTTCTCTTCATGAACAGCTTCAAGTCGGACGGAGTGTTCACTCTACAGAATTATGCAACGGTCTTCAGCGCCAGCAGAAACTACACGGCACTTCTGAATAGCTTGAAGCTGGGCTTCTTAACCTCGTTATTCGCCGTTTTGATGGGGGCGCCGCTGGCATGGTTAGTAACCAGAACGAATCTGCCTTTTGCCAAACTGTTCAAGACGCTCTTCATTCTTCCTTATATGATACCTCCTTTTGTTGGAGCTATAGCCTGGTCGCAGCTTTTGAACAGGAGAAATGGTTATGTTAATCGCTGGATAATGTCTCTCTTTGGACTTGATAGATATGTGTTCAACGTGAACACCCTTTCCGGACTGGTTTGGGTTATGGCTCTTTATCTGTATCCATTTGTCTTTATAACTGTGGTTGGGGCGCTCGAGAGAATGGATCCAACTCTTGAAGAGGCTGCCAGAACCTGTGGATCAAAGACTCTGCGAATAATGAAGGACATCACACTGCCTCTAGTTGCTCCAAGCATTGCTGGAGGGGCTCTGCTCGTTTTCGCTTCAAGCATTGCAAATTTTGGAATTCCCGCTTTGATCGGAATGCAAGGCAGGGTGTTTGTATTGACTACAATGATATATTCATATATGCATAGCGGAGGTTTCAACGGAATCGCTATGGCCTCATCGCTCTCGGTGCTGTTGATGGGAGTCTCGGTGGGGGCACTGCTAATAAACAATCTCTATCTTAAGAAGAAACAGTATACCCTCATTTCGGGAAAGAGCATGCGGCCGACGACACTTGATCTCAGGGCATGGAAGCTACCCTGCTTAGTCCTTGCTGCGATAGTTGTATTCGTCACGGTTATTCTTCCCTTCTTCTCGATCGCTCTCACCTCTCTGCTTGATGCCTGGGGAGCCGACATAACATGGGAAAACATCTCTCTTAGGAACTACAGGTATATTCTCTTCGAGTACAAACTGACCAAAGATGCACTGAAGAACAGCCTGCTCCTCGCCATCTCTGCTGCAACGATCTCAATGATTCTTGGGTCGTTAATCGCATACATAAGCGTAAAGACCAAGATTAGAGGAAGGAAGGCTCTTGAGACTGTTGCTCAGATTCCGTACACAATTCCAGGAACTGTTGTAGCCATTGCTATGATACTTGCATGGTCGGGTCGTTATGGAATCAACCTTTATAACACTTTCTGGATTCTTCTAGTGGCCTACGTTGCTCACTATACTGCCTTTGCCATAAGAACTACGTCTGCTTCACTTGAACAGATTCATTCATCACTTGAAGAGGCGGCAAGAATATCTGGAGGAAGCTGGCTGAAATCCTTGAGAGATATCGTCATACCTCTTATAAGACCCGGTTTGGTCGCCGGATGGTTCCTAATATTCATGCCGGCTTTGAGGGAGTTAACGATGTCTATTCTGCTTTGGGGGCCAAAGACGGTTACAATAGGGGTGGCAGTATTTGAAATGCAGGAAGCCGGTTACGTCCAAATATCCGCCGCTTTCGCGACCCTGTTACTGATAATAGTCATAACCGGTAACCTCATTGTGAAGTGGCTTACTAAAGGCAAGATCGGAATCTGAAGGGAGTGGTCTGAATGTCTAACGTGGTTCTTAAGGGTCTCTCAAAGTCATTTGGGGAAGTCAATGTGGTAAACAATATAGATCTTGAGATAAAGGATCATGAGTTTGTCTCTTTCCTGGGGCCATCGGGTTGTGGCAAGACAACTACGCTGAGGATGATCGCGGGTTTCGACATGCCTACCGAAGGCGAGATCTTCATTGGAGACCGCCTTGTGTCTTCTACGAGGAGTAGGATATTCATTCCTCCCGAAGACCGAAATGTGGGCATGGTGTTTCAGAACTACGCTGTATGGCCTCACATGGATGTTTTCAAAAACGTTGCTTATCCTTTGAAGATAAAGAAGGCCAGGTCCCCTGAAATCAGAGAAAGGGTAATGAAAGTCCTGTCTTTGGTGAAACTTGTCGGAATGGAGAAACGTTATCCACATCAGCTGTCCGGTGGTCAACAGCAGAGGGTAGCGCTGGCCAGGGCGCTCGTAATGGAGCCAGACGTGATGCTTCTGGATGAGCCTCTCAGCAACCTGGATGCGAAGCTTAGAGAGGAGATGCGATTCGAAATCAAGGATATTCAGAGAAGAATCGGGGTCACGATCATTTACGTCACTCACGACCAAGCCGAGGCGATGGCGATGTCCGATAGAATTTTGCTGCTTCATGACGCTTCTGTACAGCAGCTCGGCACACCAAGAGAGCTGTACGAGAGGCCTGAAAATCAGTTTGTCGCCGATTTCATAGGCCTGATAAACTTCATGAAAGTAGAAGTCTCTGGAGCGGGAGGTCGATTCGAAGCCAGATTTGTTGATTCACCAGATGCATCTTCATTCCCAATCGAGCATTTCTCGCTAGATAGTATGTCGGGCAAAAGATACGTGTTTGCCGTCAGGCCCGAAAACGTAAGATTAGTGACTGCCGACGAATCGGAGGTAAGGGGTACAGTCAAAAAGAGGGTCTATCTTGGGAATATTCTCGATTATCGCATCTCTCTCGGAAAGGAAGAGATAAGGGTAGAAGCTCCGGCGAGCACTGAATACGAAGTTGATCAGATTGTTGGACTGAAGTTCGACAGTTACGTGATCTTTGAGTAGGATAGTTCAGTGGAGTCATTCCACGAAATCCCGACTATACTATTCGATCTTTCTATGTACAAGTGCGACAGATGCAATAGAAGCCCCGGCGCCTGG
>NZ_JWIM01000104.1:0-2004 GCF_002896535.1 Mesotoga sp. B105.6.4
CCTATGAGGAATTGAAACTTTTCAGAACCTATGAGATCTTTTTCGAGATCCATGCTTTCAGACTACCTATGAGGAATTGAAACACCTTGATTCCAGAAGCGCGCTTCTCTATGTCGAGGCTTTCAGACTACCTATGAGGAATTGAAACTCGAGGCGCAAGTAAAGAAAACCGTTGAAGAACGCGCGCTTCCAGACTACCTATGAGGAATTGAAACGAAAATAGGCTAATCCTTGCATTTTAATAATCCTGCTTCCAGACTACCTATGAGGAATTGAAACCTTCTTGGCAGTTTTGAAAATGTGGTTCTGTGGTGCTTCCAGACTACCTATGAGGAATTGAAACATAGGTACAGGATTTTCTCCCGGTTTCCGAAATATTACGCTTCCAGACTACCTATGAGGAATTGAAACTTGGTTTGAAGGATTTTAGAGGCGATGTTATTCGTGCGCTTCCAGACTACCTATGAGGAATTGAAACCTCCAGAAGAAATCGAAGCTCAAAGAAAGGCATTCGAGCTTCCAGACTACCTATGAGGAATTGAAACTAGCTCTGTTGAGCAAGAACCCTGGAACTGCGATAGCTTCCAGACTACCTATGAGGAATTGAAACGAAGAGCGAAAGAAAGACTTGCAGACTTTGAGAAGGGCTCCCAGACTACCTATGAGGAATTGAAACCATAAAATTCGATATTCCCACGTGGTACGGAACGAGCTCCCAGACTACCTATGAGGAATTGAAACTAGACACGGAAACACGAGCCAAACGGCGCGATGTAAGCTCCCAGACTACCTATGAGGAATTGAAACTTGAGAGAGAGTTCAATGAACTGGTCTAGGACTGCAGCTTGGGACATTTTACAAACTAGAGACATATTGGTTCAGTAGTATACGGAAAAGGATCAAATAGATATCACTAAAAGAGCAGGAAGGCATTCTCATCCTTCCTACCCTCGGGGTGTGTGAGTAGTGCAGTTGCAAGTTACAAGTTCTGAGTTGCAAGAATAAAAGCCGCTGTACGCTTAAAAGCAGGGAACCCGCTGATCGCTGGAAAGACCGCTGTACTCTTAGAACCCGCCTAACGATAAAGGACCGGCTACCTGGATATTGATTCCTTCTCTTCTTTCATCAGAATCGCTCTTTTCCAGTCGAAGCGAAGGACTGTCTCGCGGTTCACGGCCTCTTCCCTGTCTCTTGAGACAATGACCCGCAGCTGTTCTTTGGGAGCGCTGTCGTCGTAGAAACGCTCGTGATGAAGCATGATTATCGTATCCGCGCAAGCGTTTATCTCTTCAGCGTCATGAAAGTCCTTCTGCTGAGGTACCTTTCCTGGATTGTCCAGTACCGTCCTCTTCATCTGGCTACCGAGAATGATCGGAATCTCTAGAAGCAGCGAGAGCTCCTTGAACCAGTCGATCTCTCCCTCTCTCTCGCCAATCAGCTGCAGGTAATCGACAAAGCAGACTTCGAAATTGAGCGAGGACTTCTCCTCCTCGATTTCATATGCCACTTCGTCTATCGCCCAGTCTCTGAGATCGAAGAAGAACAGCGGGATCCTGTTCAGCTCTTCTCTCAAGTGCTCCGCATCTTCGTAGTCTCTGAAGTGGCTCGAAACAAACCTTTCCTTTAGCTGTGCCGTGCTTCTCTCAAGTGTTACGTATATGCGGTCTTGATTCCATCTCTCGCGAATCTGTAGGCCATATTGAGCATCAGTGTAGTCTTTCCCTGAGAGGGTCTCGATCCTATAACGATGAGATCCGTTTCTCTCATAGGTTGAAGGACGTCGTTAAGTTTCTCTATCGGCCACCTGTATTCAGTCATCTAATTCACCTCCAAAGGGCGTATTCACCCCCCAGGGGAATTGGACAAGTAAGTTAGGAATAGTAGACTAAGAAGGGGTGAATATGGATGAAGCATCCGAGAGGCAAGAGTTATGATCCTGAGTTCAAACTTAGATTAGCTAAGGAGTTTGCAGAGACAGACAAGACACTTGAAGAGATTGCACAA
>NZ_JWIM01000105.1:0-7146 GCF_002896535.1 Mesotoga sp. B105.6.4
TCAATAAGATCGATGCAAAGCCCGGCGAACAGCTGATCTACACTATAACCTATGCCGACACCGGAACGGAACCAATCAATAATCTGATCATCTACGATACGATTCCGTTCTACACCTCTCTTGATCCTGTAATAGTAACCGACACGGTCAACTTCACCGAACCGTCTCAGGTTAGCACCGATTACGGAGTGACATGGGAGGACTGGGCAACATTCGACAAAAGCACTCTTGCCTCTGTAACCACCGTCAAGTGGATAATCGGAACATTGACGGCCGGTCAGTCAGGCACGGTTGTCTTCCCGGTATTGATAGACGGTTATTGATCTAATTGCCATGGCCTTCGGGCCATGGCTCTTCATCTCTGTGATCTCGGGGACAGCTCTTTGGAGATCACAGAGATGAGGACAGCGAGGTGATTAGGTGCGCAGGAAGATCGTAATGCTTCTTATATTAATCTTTGTGACAACTGTGATTGTCCCGGCACCGGCTGCCGGTTCTAAGATAGAGAACTTTGCCTTTGCCAGATACAGAGATATCGATGGCAATCACATTACGATCTTCTCGGATAAGGTCGTCACTACGGTATTGCCCGTCTATGGTTTCACGATAAAGCCCGACGGGACATTCGAGAAACCCGGTCAGGAAAGAGAGGGTTTCGAAGGAAGCACAGTTGATCTAAACTACGTGGCACGAAATTTTGGAAACAGCCCGACAACCATCTCGCTCTCAGCCTCTCAGATCTTTGGAGACGGCCCCTCGGGGACCCCGGTGCTTAGAGTTATCGGTATTTATCTCGATGAAGGAGAAGAGGGTATCTCGGGACAGGCAAAAACACCGGTAAATAGTGTCGACCTCGAAATCGATGGTTCAAAAAAGCTGATAGTAAGAGTTATTCTCGAAGAGACCGGTGATTTGACCGATAAAGGTTTTATCAACATAGTCGGAATAGACCCGGCCGGCAACACCGATGACGACAACATAGCCCAGATAAAGGTGGAAGAGAAGGAGATTGTCGCCTCCACAAAATCCAGACTCCTGGATACAGTTCTCCCGGGTAGCTCGCAGTCCTTCTCGGTGAGCCTCACAAACAATTCGGAGTACGAATTGGACAGCCTCGTTCTCAAAGACTTCATAGGCTACGGGGGCAACCTGGTTGACGGAGTTCTCGATTCCGCTTCTCTCTTTTCGAATTACGATTTCTCCGCCCGCTACTTCGATGGTCTGGATTGGTTGCCCGAGCCGCCACAGAACGATGAAGAGATAAAGGGCTTCGAGCTCACCTTCGGTCCGGTTAGTCCAGGGCAGTCTGTCGAAATATCTTTCGATGTCTTCTTCCCAAAGAACGTTGCGGCAGGCAGGCGCTACAACACCGCCAGTGTTTCTTACTCGAGGCTTGGAACAACATGGTCCTCAAAGACAAATACTGTCGATTTCACCATTCCGGCTCTGGGAGTCCCTCTTCTAGGTCCTTTCGGATACCCGGACGCGCCGGAAATGACTCCTGAGGACACTACGGTCAGCACTATTACGGTTTTCGATGGTGATACTGTCATATTCCGTCATACTCTGAAGAACGACGGAAACGCGCCGGGTGTAATGGATCTGCTTATCGAAAGTGCCAACTTTCAGCTAGACGGCTGGGGATTCGTCTTCAAAGACGATACGGGAGTTCCTCTGACGGACACAGACGGAAGCGGTTATGTGGATGTCGGGGTCGTTGCTCCCGGGCAAGAGGTAGATATAATACTGGAGGCAACTATTCCCGAAGGCGTTAGCGGCAGTAATTTCGAGAAAGGCTTTAAGTTCATACCCAAAACCGTAATGGGCAACGAGGAGAACAGAACGATAGATATAATTCCACATATCAGGAAGTCAGACAGTCTAAGCATATCCAAAGTCGTTCTCTCGAGCTCGCTTTTAATGCCAAAGGCCGAAGTGCGTTTCCTTATCTCGGTGGAGAACGAGTCTGAAAGTTCGACCGGAAAGATCACGGTTAGCGATCCTATTTCCTCGCTCCTTTCGGCTCCGTACGAAATTGAGGTTTCAAAAGAGGCTACGGTTTCATTCAACAGTCAAGAGAGAATACTCACGGTCGAGTTCGACTCTCTTGATCCTCTGGAGAGTGTGGAGATTACCTTTAAATGCACTACGGTTGACGGTCTCGCTGAAGGGACCGTAATTGAGAACACGGCAACCGTCTCCGGCGATGGAACTTTCGAAGACTCAGAAAGGGTCTCCGTGAAGATCTTCCACGGTAGTCTGGAGCTCGTGAAGCTGGCCTCTCCTTCGATCGTTGAGCTGGGGTCGGAGATTACCTACACTATCGAGGTGTCAAACCCCAGTACCATAGCAACTGTAACTGAACTCAGGCTGGAGGATAGAATCCCGCCGGGGACCTCTTACGTCGAGGGAAGCGGAAGCATCGACGGCGAACCCGTAGAGCCTCTGATACTTGAAAATATGCTGATCTTCGATAATCTGAAAGACCTGAAGCCTGGAGAGAAGTCAAAGGTAGTTTACCGTCTGAGACTCGACGAGTTTACCGGAGAATCCCTGAAAAACATGGTCAGGGCTATCGGTACGATTTTATCCGAAGAGTACAGCACGGAAGTGGTAACAGAACCCTCTGTCGTCGACGTGCGCGTCTTCAGGCCTATGAATACCGGCACTGGAATCATAGGCAGGATTTATGTAGATGAAAATGGAAACGGCTTCTACGATAAAGATGACAGCAAACCTCTGCCCGTCAGACTGCTCCTTCAGGACGGCTCCTTCGTCGTTACGGATAAGGACGGGCTGTTTCATTTTGACAGGCTGAAACCGGGGCTCCACACCGTCAAGGTAGATATTGACGTGACGCCTTACAGGCTTTTGCCGAATCAGGATAGCCGATCGCTTGGAGACGACAGATGTTTCATGATCGAGACGCTGCCGGGAATGTACACTATCATAGATATACCGCTGATCCACAGGGAGAGAATCGTTGAGACGATAACATATAGAAATCCGCTGACTCTCAAAGGCTTTGACGCCGCGTCGCTAATAGTCTCTGGAAATCAGAGTCTAGATCCCTCCATGTTCTCCGATTACGGTTATATAGTCACACCGTTGAACGGACAGGAATTTGTCGGCGTTGACAGACTCATGGTAGAGGTGGCAATGCCCATAGAAAGCCGCCACACTCTCTACGTAAACGATATTGTCGTTCCCGAGAGCCAGATAGGTCAGAAGGCCAACGACGCAGACGGCGTCTGGCTTTTTGTGAAGTACTTCAATGTGAAGTTGAATCCCGGAAGGAATAGAATAAGGCTAGACTGGCAGGATGGAACTGCAAAAGGCAGCAAGGAGATAGAGGTATATCTCTCCGGAGAGCCCTTTGAATTCAGAGTCTCGACCGAGCCACTTATACTCACCGCCGACGGTGTGACAGAGGTACTGGTCGTAATCTCGCTGGTCGATGAAAGGGGCGTCCCATCATCGGTCGGTGGAACTCTCATTATTGAAGGTCTCGATTCGCATATCGTCCTGGAACCCTCCGACTGGGACGGAACGAGACTGAAGCTCGAAAATGGCGTCTCTAAACTTAAATTGAAGCCCACGGCTCAGGCTTATGCAGTAGACTTCTCTGTAAGGTACGGTGATCTGTCTAAAGATGTTCGTCTGGAGTATGCAGTCGAATCGCGTCCACCGCTTATAACCGGAAGCGCACAGCTTCAGTACAGCTTAAAAGATCGTTCGCTGTCCTTTGAAGGCGGTGTCTTCGGTCGTCTCAATATCGACAGAGGCTTGCTTACCTTCCGTTTCGGTGAAGAATCATCGGCCGATTTCGATACGTATATCACCCATGGCGACGAATCGATAAAGGGTACGCTAGCTCCCTCATCTCGCCCGTATTTTCTGCGCTATGAAATCGGGCATTTCAACGTTCAACTTGGGGACTATGAGTTCGAGACCCGCGGAAGCACGGGCTTTCTGTCAAGTGGAACGGGTCTTTCCAGCGAATACAGCGGCGATGTCTTTTCCTACAAACTCTTCGTGAATCCAGTTTACAGGGGAAAGAGGACCGAGGAGTTCAGGGGAGAGGGTATACGAGGTCCTTATTACCTGTCTGAAGTACCGGCTTCGGGGGGCGAGACTATAAGCCTAATCACCAGAGATAGCGAAGGCGAGATAATCACTCGACGGGTTTTGAGAAGGGGAGAAGACTACACCCTCTACAATTCGAATAGACTGCTGATCTTCAGTAAACCTGTTCCTTATTTCGATCTGGACTTCAACCCGGTGTGGATCGAGGCAGTTTATTCGGTTGATTCGACCTCGCCGGGAGATCTCGACATGATGGCGTATCTAACTTACTCTTCTTCGGGCTGGAAGTATACCCTGACCGGACTATTCAGAGGCCTAAGTGAAGGTTACCGGTTTGCGTCTTTGAAGGCGGAAGGAAGTATTTCCGAAGGCCTTTCGCCTTCGTTGGAACTGCTGGTCTCCTCGGGCACAGGAGACCTCGGATTTCGGGCCGCAGGGGCGCTGAAGTTTGTGAGCAAGACGGTCGTCGGTAATCTGGAAGCTCACCTGGACAGAGACTTCAAGGCGCCGGGCAATTCCAGACCCTTTTCAGGCTTCGGTTTCAGTCTTGAACTCAATCCAAAGGTATTTGAGCTGAAGCTGCTCTCGGGATACAGCTTCGATGAAAAGGCTAAGACGGGAACCCTCTCGCTTGAGCTGCTGAGAGACTTCAAAGCAGGTCAGGTTATGACTGAAGTCTCGCTCAAGGAGTCTCTGATACATAAGCAGGACGGTCTGGAAAATGAAGTCAGGCTCACCGCAAGACCGAGGTTATCGCTGGACAAGACCAGGCTCAGCGGGGAAATCAGTCTGGGACTGAGAGGAGTCAGTCCGGTCGCGGGTCTCTCTTTGAGGACCGACTTTGGTATCGGCGAGTCTCTCTTTGCAGGAGGAGATGTAGTATTTGACTATTCCGGAGCGGGCAGGGTAAAACTGTCGCTGACTCCATACATATTGAAGAAACTTGGCAAGGTCTCTATAACAGCAAAAGAGAAGATAGAGTTTCTGCCGGATCTAAGGTTCACCACAATTATCGGCTTTGGCTATACGCTGGATACGGGGAAGATAGATCTCGAGGCGATTCTTTCGGACAGGGTCTCGATTGGAGCCGGTTACACTGCCTCCTATTCTCCGGGCATCGTCAATCTGGATTTCCTCTTACAGGGCAGACACACTCTCGTTGGCTCGAACACCGAGGACTTCTACGCCCTGCATGTAGGTATAGAGAACCGTGAGATTGAGTCCCTCAAACTCAGGCTGGGTACAGATCTAAGATTTGACACCGGATTCGCCCTGTCGCGATTTCTTATAGAGAGCCGGGGAGAGTATCTCGGTCTTGATAGGCTTAGACCGGCATATCACATTCTCTTCACGAACGACCTGAAGACCCAGAGCAGCAGATTTGAAGTCCAGGCCGGCCTCGCATATGTTCCCCAGTTGAGGAGCCCTCTGGCTCTCCTTGCGGAGGGAGCTTACTATATAAGCAGAAACGGAGAAGAAACGACTTCCGAAGGCCGACTGACTCTTGACACTGTCTTCTGGTATGATAGAACCTTCAACTTCGCTCTGACCGGGGAGATATATCTCAAGAAAAACATGGTTTACACAATAAACGGACTCAGAGCAGAGAAGTCTTTTGCAGATCTCTTCTATATCACCGGTGCCGGATATCTTGTAAACGACAATAGAGGCGGTTTCTATAACAGATTCATAGTCCAGGCCGGTCTCACCCTGTGGCCGGATACAGTTGTCTACGCTGGTTATGGCTTCGGTTCGCTAAAGGAGAGCTTCCTTGGAAATTTGAGAAGGGACGGTTTCTACTTTGGAGTAAAAATCAAATTAGACGACAGCTGGTTCTTCAAGAGCAGAAACACCGGAAAGTTGAACCTCTACTTCTTTCTCGACAAGGATCTCGATACAAAATTCGATACAGGTGAGATGCCCACAAGTGTCAAGGTGAGAATAGATGGAGAAGAGTACGAGAGCGATGAAAATGGAGTCATATCTGTCGAGTTGCCCGTCGGTCTTTACAGAGTCGAACTCGTCGAATACCCCGATTCACTTGTTTCGTTGCTTAAGGATTCTCCGGAGCTTCATGTAACAGAGTACGGATCCAGAGACTTCTATTGGCCGTTTATGGAGTCACCGGCGTACGTGGACATACGTATCTTTGTCGACTCGAATTCTTCGGGCACATACGATAAGGAAGAGGAATACCTGAAGAGCTTCTCTATCAACATAGGAGAGGACGTAGTGTTTACAGAAGACGGAACACTTACCATCCCGGTCTCGCCGGGAATTATAAGAATCTCGCTGGATCTGGCCTCGCTCGGTTCGGGTGTCAGTATCACGACCGGTTCTTTGAACAGACAGCTAGAGCTGAAGCCGGGAGAGAGGAAGAATGTCGAATTTGGTGTCGCCTTCCAGCGGAAAATCGAAGTGGTCCTCTTCAGAGACCTGAACGCGAACGGTCTGAGAGAGAGCGACGAGCCCCTTCTGGATGCTTCAGGTATTCTAACCATAGGCGGAAAGCCCTTTAGAATAGGTTCCCAAACGGTCCTTGAGGGTGTTCCTGCCGGTGTCAGCAGGGCAAGTCTGACTATGGACAGGGGCTTTGAAAGACTCTACTCTCGCACTACATCAATTGAAACAATTGAAGTTGACGAGAAGGGCGATACGAGACTCGAGATTGGATTCGCTCAAAGGAGCTCACTGAACATATCTTTGATTGACGAGACAGGAGATTATTTGTATGAAGTGGTTAGTCTGAATGTCGATGGAATCGAATTCCAGGTCTTTGGAATGATCGAACTGGTAGGACTTGTCTTTGGGGAACACTCCATCGAAATAACCGACTTACCAAAGGGATATACTGTCTCAGAAAATCTGAGGACGATATGGCTCGAACCTGGTAAGAACAGTGATCTAACGATTTCAGTCGAGAAAAAATAGTATTCACCTATTTTCGAGTGCTCGAGCCTGGCATCATGTAATAACAAGAATGTAGATATGTTGAATGATCGGAGATATTGACGTCAGATAGCATCAAAGTTCACCAGACGACAACAATCGCAAGAAAAA
>NZ_JWIM01000106.1:0-1642 GCF_002896535.1 Mesotoga sp. B105.6.4
CGGTCATAGACCGACCCGGATTAAAACAAAGAAACTCACACTTAAGGAAGTCTCAATATCAAAGTATCTGCAAGGTCCCAGTACGCTCTCTCAACTTCAATCATTAGAGAGTTCGTGTATGTGGTCAAGAACTCGACAGCCATATCCCTATCGATTTCGTAAAGCTTCAGGGCCGTCTCTTCTATTGCGGGCTGCATATCGTACATTTTCTGCTGCATTGGAATTCTCACCGCATCGATTCTCGGCATCATGTCTCCGTATCTCTGGTTGGAGAGTCTGTCGACGGTGTAGAATGCCCAGAAAGCTGCGTCTCTGTCGATCTTTGCGATTCCTCTGTTTACTGTCGCCCAGGACTCCGGAACTCTTGTGATACCGGCGTATATCGGAACGACTGTGGCCTTGTGGCCGTTTCCAAGTCCAAACCAAGATACTGCACCAATTTCAGGCGGTAGCCAGCTTCTAGTCTGGTTGATGAAGTAACAGCTTGTACTCTGAACACCAATGAACCTCTGGCTTCGCGGAAGACCGAGCAGGTTTCTGATCTCGGTTCCCGGCTGAGGCGTTGCCAAATTGCTTAGAACATCGTTACCGTCACTGTCTTTGTAAAGCCATGCCTCGTTGGCAAGCTGATCACCAGGGGTGCCGGCCATAACATCTCGATAGAGCTCGATAATGTCGTAAACAGAAACCTTTTCATCCGGCTTGAAGGAGAATGGGTACTGAGAAGTGTCTCCACCGTACTCCCAGTTTCCGGATGGCTGGAACATTGAGAACACTCTCCATAGCCTCGGGTTCCACGTACCAATTGTACCAATTACTTTCTTCCATACGAATGGCCCTTCCTGGCCTTCTTCCCATAGACCGAGTTCGATTGTGCTCTGGAGATAGTTTTCGCAGATCATGAAGTCGCCTGCGGGAACTCCGGGAGGAAGATTCGTCTCGAGATCGATCTCGCCAATAATACTCGCATTTCCATTTACCATCATGTGGTCGTCTGGAACGCGTTGTGCCGCCCATATCGCTCCGGGACCGTCGCCCGGTTTCCAAAGCGGTCCCACTCCGTAGATCTCAAACCACCAGACTTCTTTGCCGTCAGCAATTGTAAGACCCTCGCCACGGGAACAAGATTCCCTGTAGCCATATTCGACTGCCAGAGAGCCCATAAGCTCGATGGCCTCCCTTGCTGTCGTACATCTCTGAAGAGCAAAGGCCTGAAGCTGCTCGATCGTCATGATGGCATCCGGACTGTTCACAGTTGCCCTTGATCCGCCTTGCGTTGTCTCTCCCATCAGCAGACCCTTTTCGTTGGAGAACGGATAAGAAGTCTGGATCCATGAATACGTATGTTCCACCTGGGGTATCTCGCCAAGCTGAACCAACGGTCTTCTGTCAGCATAGACTATCCATTCCCAGACGGGCGTCATGCTTCCCGGTTCGTGATCCGCAGCCGGGTGTATAATCAGTCGGGAATCATACGATCCGTCAACAGACTGAGCAGATATTGCTGATCCGTCAACAGTCGCGAGTTTGCCAACTCCGATGTCAGTACAGGCAATCAAACCGGTGTAGAAAAACACAATCGCAATAACAAATAACACAAGTACCTTTTTCACCTAAAAACCCCTCCCTTTTGAGGAAAAAA
>NZ_JWIM01000033.1:0-1990 GCF_002896535.1 Mesotoga sp. B105.6.4
TCCTAATTAAAAACCACGAGATGATAAGAGAGCACGAGACAGATGAGATCCAGGTTGAGCGCTCAAGCGGGGATTAAGAGCTTTGCTTCGTAGTGAGCATCTGTTCGCTGAAAGGCCCGAAATCCGTCAATGGTCCTCCGCCCCACCGAGAAATACCGGTTCTTCGTTCCGACACATCGTGCGTGTCCAGGTTCCTGGTTAAGGGCACGAGATGAGGAGAGAGGGCGAGAGTCCGAACCCTCGAGACGTTTTCGGATCTCATAAGAGAATAACTCTCACAAGAAGCAATGAAACAGCGCAATCCTATCTAATGCATAGAACACCGCCTGCTGTGCTTACCTTTCTCCTACATGTTATGCACTTTTCAAGTGAGTTCGAGGCTGGAAGAATCTCGATGTGATCCAATTATTGCGATTCTCAGTCAAAGCTGGAAAGAGGTGATTGATTTGTATGGAAAAGCAGTCGAATTTCCGTCTTCCGGTAGGTGGATAAATGTAGAGCGACCCTTGACTCTAGAGGATCTCAAAGGGTATGTCGTGCTGTTTGATTTCTGGACTTACTGCTGCATAAACTGCATTCATGTGATCCCGGACCTCAAGTGGCTGGAAGAGAAGTACAATGACAGTCCTTTTCTCGTTATCGGCGTCCACTCCGCGAAGTTTGAGAATGAACGTGAAGAGAGGAATATCAGAGCCGCTGTCGAGCGCTATGAAATAGAACATCCCGTTCTTATCGACAACGAGTATTACCTTTGGGACAGGTATGTGGTTCGCGCGTGGCCGTCCTACGTCCTGATAGGACCTGACGGAAAGATTTTGTCAAAGACCTCGGGCGAGGGCAAGCGAGATTACCTCTCAAATGAGATTTCCAAAGCTCTCGAGGATGGTATGAGGAGAGGGATTCTAAGCAACGAGAGGATTCCGGTTACGCCGAATGTATCCAAGAGAAATTCGACTCTTTCATTTCCCGGGAAGATTGCTTTTGGGGATTCAAGAACGATGTTTATTAGCGATTCGAACAACGATCGAATACTCGTGACGGAGCTTGCCTCTCCTTTTGAAGCAAAGGTTACCGATCAGATCGGAGGCCAAAGTAGCGGCTTTGCAGACGGAACTTTCGAAGAGGCGCGACTAAACAGGCCTCAGGGCATGGTCTATTCAGATGGTGTACTCTTCATAGCCGATACAGAGAACCATGCAATCAGAAAAGCCGATTTGAGAGAAAGAAAATTAAGGACGATCTCGGGCGACGGTTTTCAGGGATTCAGCTGGCAGTACAGCGGCGAAGCATCTAAGGCGCGGCTTAACTCCCCATGGGATCTGCAGTCAGACGGAAGGTACCTCTATATCGCTATGGCCGGAATGCATCAGATCTGGAGGCTGGATTTGAAGGAGAACTCAATTCGTTCATTTGCAGGGAGCGGAGCCGAGAACATTGAAGACGGGTCGCTAAAGGATGCGAATTTCGCTCAGCCCAGTGGAATCTACCTGGATGGAAAGAGTCTTTACGTTGCCGATTCGGAGGTTTCGGGGATAAGGTATGTAGATCTCGAAGCGGAAAAAGTGCACACCGTTGCAGGAAGCGGACTCTTTTCATTCGGTCATATCGACGGGATTCTTCAAAGGGCTCTGTTCCAGCACCCGCTGGGTATTTACGGTAATGATAGATTTCTGTACGTTGCCGACACCTATAATCACGCAATAAGAAAGATCGATCTGGGAATCAGGCGTGTTGAGACGATGATCAAGAATCTGGGAGAGGGAACCTGCACCCTGGATGGAGAAAAGTGCTCTACTCTCGGTCTTTTCGAGCCAAACGATGTCAAATACTATAACGGGCTGTTGTACATAGCCGACACGAATAATCACTTGATTAGAGTTTTCGACGGGAAGGAACTGGTAGAGTTAGTTATTGGCTAAAAACATTCCGAGAGTGTATGAGGAGGTGAGGCTGGAATAAAACATTTGACGTAAGGCTGCCTTCGGCAGGA
>NZ_JWIM01000060.1:0-69406 GCF_002896535.1 Mesotoga sp. B105.6.4
AGGATAGGTAATTCAAAGAAAGTCTTCAGCTTTATTAGAGACTGGGTGAACAGGAAACTCAGAAGACACATGATGAGAAAGAAACAGAAGAAAGGCTTCGGCTGGAAGAGGTGGAGTAAGGAGGAGTTACTCAAGATCACTGGAATCTACAATGATTACAGAATAAGGTATCTCCGACAGAAAGCACTCCCGGCACGATAGGTCACATAAGCCTTGAGGTGAAGCACACAGGAAAGCCGTATGCGGGAAATCCGCACGTACGGTTTGAGGTGGCAGGAGATGGAAACGGATGAGATGACCCGCTTGAGGGGGACACTCTCCCGAAAGGGGAGTAAACAGCCTGGCCTCACAAGGTCTGTACTTACACCGCGCCATCTCTTGACCCTACCGCTCTTAAGATCGGTGGAGCGTGGAGCTGAGAGAAAGAACATCATCGAGACGTTCGCTTCGCTCACGAGATGACGAGAAGCGAAAATAGAGACTGACAAATCTCTTCATGTCTGTCCCATTTTTCGCGTCCGCCCTCTCTTCTCTCTCTTCCCAAGGAGGGCTATTGAAAAAATGGAGTCTGTCCCTATTTTTACTTAAAATGGAGTCCCTGTTTTTGGTAACAAAAATGGAGTCTGTCCCCATTTTTCATTATGAATGTCACCTGATTAGTAGTTTTTTCCTTATTAATATGATAAGGTCCCTATTTTCCGACCATAAGGAGTCCAACCCAAAAAAAGGATCCAAACTATAAACGTGTTATCATATGGGCGAAAATGTGCTAAAATCCTTTTGTTAGCTATTTATGGAGTTGTGATGATTATGAAAAAGAATACAGAAAAGAGAATAAAGCCAATAAGCCTTTCAGTAGAGCTGAAGGGTTCTTATGCTCAGAAGTTAATTAGGGATGTGAAAAAAAATCCCACGGCAAGTTCTATGAAGAAGAATGTCGCTGCCTCTAGTCTTTTGGAGGAGTTAAGAAGATAGTGAGTTCTTCAAGGATTAGTGTTGAACAGATCAAAGACGAACTTCAATTGGTTAGGTTCAGTGACAGATTTAGGATAAATGATTTCGTCTCAGGCATTGAGGAATATGACCTATTCATAAAGAAGTATGCGAAAGAATATGACGATAAAGCAATATCGGCTACGCATCTTCTAGTAAGCAAGAAAAATGCTGACATCATTTCTTATATGACCCTCTCTTCTGCTTCGATAGGCGTAACTCCTGAAGAAAGAAAGAATTCTGATATTGAAGAAATTTTTTTCAATTCCTTTCCAGCAATAAAGGTTGGAAAACTAGCTGTTGACAGTAATTACCGAACGAAATACAAAGGGATTGGTTCTCTCATGATTACTTTGGCCAGAGGCTTTGCAGTTGATTCAGTCAGATTCGGAATTGCTTGTAGATTCATAGTAGTTGATGCAGATGTTGAGAATGATCCTGAAGTTGTAGAGTTTTACCGAAAAAATGGCTTCTTAGCTAACGAGCGTTACTCTGGAAAGAGTCAAAAAACTGTCAGCATGCGCCTTGATGTATTTCTGCAATAATCTTCATATGATTTCATCGTTGGCCATCATGACAAAGCAAAAAGCTCGCATTCTTTGGTGACACAATAACCTTTCAACTACTTGCTTTCAATTATGCCAATATGAAACTGGTCGAAATCCAGCTAAGAACTGCCTAAAGTCGTGGAAAAATGGTCAGTCCTTGACCGTTCAAGGACATGAATTGGTCCACCGATTAGACTAAAAACCAGATCCCCAATCAGGTCCAGGATGACGAAGCGACCTATTTCCAAGAGTCTCTACTGGAAAGACTGAATAGGGAGTACGCGAAAAATCACGACCTGTATGAAAATGTTCGGTTACTCCGTAAGTGTTGCTTCCCGTCATGCTGAATTTGATTCAGCATCTGCGCCTTCATTGATTGTAAGTAACAGACGAAAATGGTGACTGACGATTCTCATGACGTCTGTACCGTTTTTCGCTATACAGTCGGCTCGTGATGGCCTCGTCCTGTTACCCCGTAGTGCTCTTATACTGTCATCCCGTAGTGCTCTTATACGGGATCTCGTTCTAGCAAAAATGGAGTCCCTATTTTTGCAATTAGTCCTTCGTCCCAGATCGTAAACCCGTCCTCCGATAAGATCAAAGACCAGGTCCTGACCAAGAGCACGTCAGGATGACCAATTGAGTTAGTTCATGCAACCTAACGTCCTGCCCCTAGAAAGGTTCTCCCTGCTGGCGAAGCCAGCCTTACGTCCCCGGATGGTTTTCCTGAAATTATTCTAGTCGTGATTGTGCTCTTATTTGTTTATAAACGCTTACCAACCACCAATAACGTACCACCAACAACGGCTCTGAAAAAACGAGTCTGTCCCTATTTTTGTACCCCCCTATTTTTGTACCCTATTTTTGATATAAGCTTAAGAACAAGAACCCGCTGAACGCTGTGAAGAGCCGTCCTTAGTCCTTCGTCCCAGATCATGGACCCGTCCTCCGATAAGATCAAAGACCAGATCCTGACCAAGAGCACGTCAGGATGACCAATTGAGTTAGTTCATGCAACCTAACGTCCTGCCCCTAGAAAGCTTCTCCCTCCTGGCGAAGCCAGCCATGCGTCCCCGGATGGTTTTCCTGAAATTATTCTAGTCGTGATTGTGCTCTTATTTGTTTATAAACGCTTACCAACCACCAATAACGTACCACCAACAACGGCTCTGAAAAAACGAGTCTGTCCCTATTTTTCCCATTTTTTTGCGTTCCTAAAAATGGAGTCAAAAATGGAGTCTGTCCCTATTTTTTTGGGGAGAACTTCAATGAAGGAGCAACCATGGAAGAAAGCTTAGAACGATACCGCCAGACTTATGGTTACTATCCTGAAGTGGTGCTGGTGGACAAACTGTATCGTAACCGTGAGAACATACGTTATTGCCAGGAAAGAGGGATAAGGATTACCGGTCCGAGACTGGGAAGGAAGAACCCACAGATACAGAAAGAAGAGAGAAAGATCATGATACAAGATGCAAGAGTGAGGAACGCAGTTGAAGGCAAGATTGGAGAAGGAAAGCGGAAATATGGACTGGGGCTTATCCGGGGAAAGCTGAAAGAAACAAGCGAAACCATGATCGCTTTTACGATGATTGCAATGAACCTTGCCCGCTGGTTGAGGGGCTTTTTTTTTCATTTTTCCGATGGCTATTCTGGGAAGAAATCGGAGCAATTTCGAGGGTGTTCTACGTCAAAATCCACATATTGTGAGTCAACTACTACTCTCTTGAACATGACGACCTCTTTAACTGGAACAAGGTAGCAGTTTTTCAGGAAGCCCTAAGTAATGGATCTTGCTCCCGCTCTACGCCCTCGATCCTAAACCAACGAAGAACCTAGTCGCGAAGCGTCGGAACGAGGAACTGCTCCTGTTCCTAAAAATGGAGTCTGTCCCCGTTTTTCCTATGGCAACCGCAAAGCGGTTCGTGTCGTGTTTCTTAAGCTGCCACTATGGTAGAATAATTTGGATAGAACACTAGGCAAATATTTATAATTACATAGTGTTCTATCCACTTGACTTTGTCACGACCCAGAGTGCAAAATCAGTCATAGAGCAAAAGTTGGAAAGAAAAAATGCCAAATTGCCACCACGAACAGAAGCGACTTAAATCTTATCTAAATCAAAGAACGAGTTCAGATTGTTCCGTCACATTGTTGGGAGGCTTAATTCTAAAGAGCCTCACCAACTTATTCCCAAGCGGATCCCCCTTTGTCTTCAAAAAATAGTCCTTATGATTTGTAGAAAAACCCATCACCTGTAGTGATTTGAGAGATTCCTTCAGTTTTTGAGGAGATGCATCAATCCCATTCTTTTTTGCTTTAATCTCCAATGAGCGTTCCATTAGAAAAGCCAGAAAGCACAACACAAAAAAATAATGGAGTCCCTATTTTCCTAGATAGCTGCCTCAAAGAGGATTATCCGACTGAGAATAGATGGGACTATGCTGTTTTTATCGACATTGATGCTGTTCTGAAAACAGCATTCATAGAGATTCATCCAGCAAATGAATCCGAGGTCGATGAGGTGATCATAAAGGCGCGATGGATGAAGCAATGGATCATGGATAATCAGATCAGAGTCATCACTGAGAACCGGAAGTTTTTCTGGGTTTCATCTGGGAACGTAAAGATCACCAAGAACTCACAGAAAATACGTCTTCTACACAAACAAGGAATCGAAGGCCCACAAGAACATTTGGTTGTTGACAAAGAAATGAGATTCTAATGCCCCATCCGATTATCCCGTGTCAGCCCGAAGTAATTCTATACGGGACACCGTTCTTTAAGTAATGGATCTTGCTCCCGCTCTACGCCCTCGATCCTAAACCAACGAAGAACCTAGTCGCGAAGCGTCGGAACGAGGAACCGCTCTTCTCCCGCTCTTCCAAGGACGGCTCTTGGAAAAATGGAGTCTGTCCCTATTTTTGTGTCGCCAAATCGAATAGCTCTTTGCTTTTCGCTTCCAAAAGTTCTTTCACTTCTTTCCAGCTTAAGTCTGCTTGTAATGGATCCGGGGAGTCCTCAACGTCATCGAAAAAAGTTACAGCCCGTATTATGTGGTACAGATCGACTTCTCTACCATACTTCTTGACAAAAGCGCGAAGAACTCTTTCCGGAGACTCTCTCTTCAGAATTCCAGCGAAATCGAAGTAATCTTTCTTCTCTGCTCTTGCAGCGATAGCGCTCAGCTTCATAGCGGCGATATCGATTACCGAAGCCACATCAAGCGACTTATACTTATTGAAAGGCTCAACTAAGTCGTAATGATATTCAAAAAAGCTCGCACGAACACTCTCGATCTCAGCTTCAAGTGTACCTGTCTGTATCCTTACACTCTCTATAGAAACGCCCAACTGCTTCAAATACTCCAGCAGCGCTTCTGGCCTATAAGACTCAGCTGTGAAGAAATCCAGATCGAAACTCACTCGATGTCCATAGTACATCGCCAGAGCTGTGCCCCGTGCAAGATAGAAATCGGGGAGTTTACTTTCAAGGATATTTAGAAGATTCAGAGTCTGTGATGAAAGTCTGTCGGTGCTAAGCATCTGGCTATCTCCGATTTAGGAATATCCAAAATAAGGCTCCAGAAATTGGCGGTTGGTCTGCCAATTATTCTGCTTCTTCTAACAACCTGCGCAATCTCTTGCGAATCATATTCAGAAATAAGATTGAGAACATCCTCCATCGTCCCGTATTCGAGAACCCTAGAGATAATGAAGAACTTGTCCTCTTCTCTGTCCAGTTTCTTGATATCCACATCCCAAAAACACGTAGTCCTCAACTTCAAAGCCATACACTTCACCATATCAATTTTATCATCTGAAGCCTGATAAACCTTGCTTCTTACTTACGAACCCCTCCTATGATGATCTCTCATAACTGTCATCCCGTGATGCTCTAATACGGGATCTCGCATCTAGAAGCCGCTGTACGCTGGGAAGAAGAGTCGCAAGTTGTCAGTTCCAAGTTGCAAGACTACAAATGCAATTGGGGCAGACCAGTTTCTAAGATCTCTTTTTCGCGTTACAAATCGAGATCCTGACCAGGAGCATTGTCAGAATGACGTGAAGGGTCTCGTCATCCCGTAGAGCCTGCCCTGAAAATCTCCTGTTCAGGGGTTCTGTTTGGGGTCTCCTGTTAAGGGCCTTTGCACGGGATCTCCCATCTAAGATCCGCTGCGCGCTTAATAGCGAAGACCCGCTGAACGCTGGGAAGAGCAAAACCTAGATCCCGGATCGCTGTCTAAGATGACGTCTTCTCTGCACTTATAATCCTGAATGGTTTAGAGTCACTTTTGTTCGCTAAACCCTAGACCCAAGACCCCAGAACCGTTGTCAATTTTGTCATGAACTTGTTTCAGCATCTCGCTCTTCAATACTCCGTTCTGATAAACCGCTTTCATCAACCCGATCTTTCTAACCCGCACTCTGTTACCCGCTCCTAATAACCCGTATTTCTTAACCCGCTCTTTTAACCCGATCCTTCGTTTTCCAGCGTACAGCCTTCAGCGTGTCTTATCCAAGCGGCCGTTTGCAAAAGAAGCGGGCTTTGCGCCTGTGAGATGGCTTCCCCCTCTTCGGGCGAACAGCCGTTCGCCCCTACAGAATCACCTAAGATTGTCATCCCGTAGTGTTCCTGTACGGGATCTCATCTCTTCAGTCTCTCCTTCTCTCTTATTCTCTCGCGCTCCTTAACCAAGGACGAAGAACCTGGACGCGTAGCGTCGGAACGAAGAACCGCTCTTTACAACAACAGTTCCTAAGGCTCTTGCCAGACCCTAGACCCCACAACCCTAGACCCGGCTCATACGTTCTTTTCGGCAAACGGAGAACCGTTGACGGTTGACCTGAGAGGCTTCCTGCGAAGCAGCCTCACTTCCGCTTCGGATCTTTCGAAGGACGGGTCCACGGTCTTGGACGAAGGACCAAGGACGTTTCTTTACGGCGACCAGCGTCTCTTATCCAAGCGGCTCTTTCGCCGCGAAGCGGCCATCGCGACCCGGCTCATTTTACGACGACGACGTTATCATTGTGCTTGACATGGATCACCTAAAAATATAACATATTTATACTATATGCCAACGGATGTCAAGTAACGGAGAGGAGATCAAGTGAGATTAGAACTTTTTTTGAAGAATCACCGGTCTTCACGACTCATGAACTAAAAGAATTTCTGAAGAAGAACGAAGCGAAGAGTCTTGAGCACTACAGCGTTCTTCTGAATTATCACGTTAAGAGAGGCCGTGTCCTCAAAATCTGTCGTGGTCTCTACGCAGTGGTACCCCTAAACCAGAAGGCAGAACAATTCACCCCTGATTCATTTCTCATTGCAGGGAAGAGAACAGAGGATGCGATTCTTGCCTATCATACGGCTCAGGAATTCAGTGGGAATACCTACTCGCTTTTCAGTACCAGAACATTCTTGACTATGAAGAGTGTGCATCCTTTAGTATTCAGGGAAATCGAATACATACCGACTCACCCCTCTCAGAACCTGCTTCGCTCAGACAACTACTTCCTACTCACGGAACAAGTGGATATAAAGGGTATAAACGTTCTTATAACCAGTAGAGAAAGAACCTTTGTAGATATGCTCGATAGACCCAATCTATGTGGCGGAATTGAAGAGGTCTGGCGTTCCCTCAAAATGACCGAGTATCTAAACACCGAAAACCTGCTGAAGTATCTGAGAGCGCTTGACAACTCTACCACGAGCGCCAAAGTAGGCTTCTTCTTACAAAGACATCCGAAAATCACAAACAATGACCAGACTCTATTGAGAGAACTGAAAAAAATGATCCCAGTTTCGCTGCATTACTTTGATCGATCACGAGTTGACAAAGCCAGGTTGGTAAAGGAATGGAATCTCGTGATTCCTGAATACATATTGAATGAAAGATGGGAAGAGCAATGAGAATGTCCAGGGAGACTCTGTCCAGATTATCCGGTCAGACGGGTTATCGGCAGGAGATTATTGAGAAAGTCTCTCTACTGCTTTCATGGCTTGATCGCGCATCAAATATCGATCGTCTTACAGGAAGTTTCGCTCTAAAGGGGGGAACGGCAATTAATCTATTCTTCTAGGAAATTCCAAGATTGTCGGTAGATATAGATATCAACTATATTGGATCACCCACTCGAGAAGAACTCGACCGTGACAGAAACGGTTTTGAGAACATCATAGAATCAGTATGCCACGAAGAGAGCCTGTCCATAAGAAACAAAAGGGATTCAGAAGCGGCCACTTCTTATTCATTGAGGTACGTAAGCTCCCTATCTTCTGGAGGAAACCTGTCTATTGACATAAACTACATGATGAGGGTTCCACTGTTTGAAATAGAAACAATGGATTCAAGGCAACTAGGTAGTCAAATAGCCCGCAGAGTTCCATTAATAAACAAGCTGGAAGTTTTCGCCTCGAAAATCGCGGCCTGTTTTTCGCGAGAAACAAGCAGAGACCTTTATGATGTATATTTGCTCCATAAGCAAATAGACACCCTTGATCTTGAAAAACTCCGGCTTGCCTTTACGGTTTTTGGGGGGTTGAATCGAAAGAACTGGCTCGAAATAGACGAAAAATCACTTCGAGTAAACAAGAATGATCTGAAAAAACGATTGTTGCCACTTCTAAGAGGTACACTTGACAAAGAAGAACTCGACACTCTCGCCAGTGATATCGAAAGATCATGCCAGAAAGTAGCCTCCTTTTTGTTGCCTCTGAAAGACAATGAAAGAGAATTCTTAAGAATACTAAACGAAAAAGGCGAAATCAGACCAGAAATCATTACCGATGACAAAGAATTGGTAGATAGAATCAAGAAGCAGCCTATGCTCAAATGGAAAGCACTGAATGTTAGGCAAACTCTTCAAGGCTGATCAAAGAAGTCTCGTAAACTGCAACACCCTTTTACTGTCATCCCGTAGTGCTCTATGTTCATAAAACATTGGAGAAAGAGCATCGAGAGTTTGCTTCGCTCACGAGAAACCGAGAGCGAAAATAGTGACTGATCGTTTCCTAACGTCTATTCCATTCCTCACTCCATGGATCGAGATCCTGGCCAGAAGCTCTCCAGAATGACCCGAAACGGTATCGTGCAATAATTCACCATGCAGTCATCCCGTGATGCTTTTGCATGGGATCTCGCAGCTAAGAACCGCTGCACGCTTAAGAACGAAAACCCGCTGATCGCTGAACGCTTGGAAAAGCCTAGAAAGAATATGTTCGAGCGTTCGCTGCACTCACGAGAAGACGAGATCCTAGATCCGGCTTTTTCCTTCTTGTCGGACGACGGTGGACCCTTGACGGTTGACCTGAGAAGTAGTTGTCATCCCATAATTTCCCCACACCGTCATCCCGTGATGCTTTTGCACGGGATCTCGTCCTAAGAACCGCTCTAAGCTTATAACCAAGGACCCGCTGAACGCTGTAAAAAACCGAGAAAGAGCATTTTGAGAGGCTCGCTGCGCTCACGAGAAGACGGGATCCTAGATCCGGCTTTCGTTCTTATCGGAGGACGGTGGACCTTTAACGGTCACCGTGCTTCTTCATCGCACAGCGTTTCTTGTCCAAGCGGCTCTTTCCCCGCGAAGCGGGCATTGCGACCGCCGATGCTCTTCGGCTCATTGCGCCTTGCAACTTCTTGTTGGCGGACGGAGAACCGTTGACGGCAGACCTGCTCTGACTAACGAATGTCTACGTTACCAGAATGAAAATAATCGAGTCTGTACCCAAAGGTCCGTTATCTTCTTTTCTCTTTGCATTGCTATCCTGAAAGAAGAACGATGTTACGGCAATGTAAATACTGGAGTCTGTCCCGAAAAGTGGGAGTCTGTCCCGAAAAGTGCTACTTGCGACAGCCGAACTGCTACTCGAGAGATTCTAGCGCTCTAATTGCCTTTTGAAGGCTAGCCGAACACCCTGCGGCCCGCTGCGGATTCCAGAACTCTAAGACATACTTAGCCAATGACGAATTGTATGCTGGACCAACTGTCACATGCTTTCCAGCTGAGGGAAGTATGTCTTCTTTCAAAGATCTCTTTTTGCTTCTCTTAACGAGGCTCAAAAGCTTTTCCTTCGGATCCAGCAATATATCAGGATCTTTGGGCACAAGGCGCTCACTAATTCCCAAAAAATCTGAAAACGAGCCTCTGTCAGCCATCAGCCAGCTCTCAGTTTCATGTACGGCTATTCTAAAAACAAAGCGACCTGTACAAGGAATGAACCCAAGCCAATTCAGGACTCTTGACGGAGCACATATCTCGTTATCGAGATCAGCCAATACAACGAATGGAATTTGTTGCGAAGCTTTCCAAAACCTTTTAACATTACTCTTGATGTATCCAAACCCACCATTCTTGTATACTGTCTTTACAGTCAAATCAGGCCTTACCTCGGAAAGAATTTTTCTGACGGTATACTCACTCAATACATCTTCCACTACTAGACAAATATACATATCACTGCTCCTACAAGACTTCTAGTTCACGAATATCCTTTGGAATAGTGTGAGGCGCCACAATTTCACCAACACTCATACCCGCTTCAAGAAGGGGAGCTGCTTCGTTGATTGAAGTTGCGACTCTTACTTCCGTTCCCTCTGGAGATGGTGCAAGAAGAAGAACCTCTTCGAGTGCAATACCTTTATTCATAAGCAAGTCCATGCTATGCGTACTCAATAAAACCTGACGACTCTTGCTCTTTTGAAGTTTATACATTAGCTCTGGAAGCAGCTGAATAAGTGCCTTATGAAGAGATAGTTCTGGTTCCTCAAGAAGGAGCAATGAATTGTCTTCAAGAATTACCCAGAGGAGTCCAATTAGGCGGAGCGTTCCATCGGAAAACTGATCTTCACGCTGTTTTGCACCGTGGCCTCTCCAATGTTCATACCTTGCTTCCAAATGGGGTTTCCCCATCTTATCAATCACAAATGAAAGATCTTTGAGCTGAGGCACTGCCTTCTTAAGGAGCTCTTCAACTTTTTCTAGTCGAGAACTTCTCGTCTTCTCCGGAGTCTCGGCGAGTCTCTTTACGAAAGTCTGGCCAAAAGGGTCTCCAGGCAAAGCATAACCCGAAAATGTAGTGGCGAATCGTATGAACTGAGGGACGAGATGAAGATACTGAACTCGCTGAAGAAACTCAGACACCTCCCTGAAGTCCCTATTTGCACTAATCTGTTCAAGGTTGGTCTGTGTTAGTCTTTGAGGGTCTTCTTTATCTCCTTCATTGGGTCTGTCGAGAATGAGTATGTTATCTTTCCAAACTCTCTCATGAGTCAATACTTGTAGTCGCTTACCACCTGTCTCACGAGTAATGCCTAGCGAGTATCGCCACTTCTCTTCTTTTCTTTGATCATCTGAAAGAGTGATCGAAATTTGGACATCTGAGCTTCTGCGCGCTGACAGACATCTAACTTTCGAAATGCCTCCTCGATTGGTCAATGCCTCCTGCAGGCCTCCCCCAGACTTTGCTATGTCTCTCAGAAATCTAAGCACATCGAGGAAATTGGATTTTCCCGATGCGTTGGGCCCGACAAGAAAAACTCTTCTGGTAAGATCCACATCGATCTCCCGGAAATTTCTCCAGTTCCTGACGGATAGATGCGAAACAAGCACTGAAATCCCTCCAATTCAGAAAAAGCTCAAGAAAATTATATCATCGCATTACTTTGTCATATTGTAGCAAATGGAGACCTTACTTATTATAGGCTATCCAATTTGTGTCTAGCTCGGTGGCGGATTCATTCTCCTAAGAGCATTCAAGAACGGCCATCTTGCTCCAACTACCCTCTTATCTGCAAAGCCTATGCAATTTCCTACCTGTCCACAAGAACACCTTTGCTAATCGAACCGTGATACTTATATTCTGCAGTAAAAAGAATACAGCATCCAAGTGTTCACTCTTGGATGCTTCATCCTCACCACTTCATTTCTTCTTATTCTACTATTCCTCATTTGCTTGTCCAATTCCCCTCGGGGTGAAAAAGGCAAAGAGATACGTCTTCTTGTATCACTTTTGTCTTCATCTCTCTTTGCATTGCTCTCCTGAATGAAGAACTATATTAGGCACATGTAAACAAACGAGTCCCGAACAGACACGTCTCGCCCTCCTTGAGTAAGAAAGAAGAACAAGGATATAAAGTGTCGAAGAATCGTTTTCCCCAGCGTACAGCCTTCAGCGTTTATAATCCAAGCGGTTCTTTCCCCGCGAAGCGGGCATTGCGTCCTGGCATGTTCTTCGCCAGCCTTGCGTCCACTGATGCACCTCAGTGCATTGCGACCGCCGATGCTTTTCGGCGCCTTGCGTCTTGCATGCAACTCTCTTATCAGTGGACGGAGAACCGTTGACGGCAGACCTGTTCTAAATGAATGAAGAACTACGTTACTGGAATGCAAATAATGGAGTCTGTCACGAAAGGTCGAACAACCCTCTTCCCCGGGTAACGGATTCCCTTATTCTTATGCGATACATATCATTCTTGCAGGTCCTTGTTCTCTTAATTTGGAAAGCATGGAAAATCTGCTAAAGTATAAATAGAACTATTTCTTGATCCGATACGTAAAACATAACATATCGGGTAAGGTAGGTGTATTGGAATGAGAATAGACATTCTAGACAAATTAGCCAAAAAAGGTGATGTGTTTAGTATAAACGATATAGCTAACGAATTCAATATTCAAAGAAATGTCCTTTGGGTAATGCTTTCTAGGCTGGAGAAAGGAGGCTGGATAAAAAGAATCGAGAGAGGAAAGTATCTGATAATACCTTTGGGAAGAGAAAAGGACAGATATACTGTAAATGAATTCCTTATTGGTTCATTGCTCGTAGACCCATATGCGATAGCGTATTGGTCTGCTTTGAACCATTATAGATTAACTGAACAGATACCAAACACCGTATTCATTGAAACAACTTCAAGAAAGGACATACAGGAAAAGAGAATCTTGGGTGTTAAATACAAGATAGTAAGAATAAAAGAACACAAATTCTTCGGCATAGGAAATACCTGGATCGATTACGATCAAATAAACATAACAGATAAAGAAAAAACAATAGTAGACTGTCTGGACAAACCGCAATACTGTGGTGGCATTGTAGAAGTGGCAAAAGCCATAAAAAGTGGAGAATATGATAAATACCGACTTGTTCAATACACAAAGAAAATCAATAATACAGGTGTCTTTCGGAGATTGGGTTATTTGTGTGATTATCTAGATGTAGATATAAACCTACCCGCAATCAATACAAGAAGCTATCTATATCTTGATCCAACAATGACACATGAAGGGCCAAAGGATTCAAAATGGATGCTCATAGTAAATCTGGATGAAAAAATACTGGGAGATTTGGAATGATTAGGCCACAAGAAATAGAAGAAAAATCTGCTCAATTGGGAGTACCAATTTCGGCCATAGAAAGAGATTATGTGCAGAATTGGATACTGAAGCATTTAAGAGCAATTGATATGGTTCTAAAGGGGGGCACAGGTATTAGAAAAGTCTACTTTGAGAATTATCGATTTTCGGATGATCTAGATTTTACTTTGCTAAATGAAGTAGAGATTGATGAACTCAATGAACAAATCACTAATGCTGCAGAAAGAACACAAGAGGAAAGTGGAATAAGTATCATTATCGCCCTCTCTCTTTTCTCTCGGGTTCATTAAGTAAGAAAAAAGATGCTAGGCGTGAAGTGTCGAAGAATCGTTCTTCCCAGCGTACAGCCTTCAGCGTTTGTTGTCCAAGCGGCTCTTTCCCCGCGAAGCGGCCATTGCGACCGCCGATGCTCTTCGGCGCATTGCGTCCTGCAACTTCTAGTCGGAGAACGGAGAACCGTTGATGTCGGACCTGTTCTAATTGAATGAAGAACTACGTTACTGAAATGTAAATAATGGAGTCTGTCCCGAAAGGTACGCGAAAGGTACGAGAAAGCCTTTGCGAAGTGACGAAGGAAAGCGGCTGTAGAACTCACGATATCTTCGACCTCACATTTTCTATGTGAGCACTCTTTGTGTAACTGTCGGCGTGAGTGAACCCCATTAACTTCACGTAGAGCCTGTCGACCTGTTCAGGATCAAATACATTCGGAGAACTCATCATGTCAAGCTTCACGTTTCTCAATAGACTGTCTCTCTTCATAACAAATACATTTGGCAAATTGACATTCACTTTTTTCAAGGTGCATCGCTCACTGAAAACTATATAAGACCTGTATAGTTCTGGACTTCCCAGCCCGGTCGCATGCTTCAGGGCCGTTATGTGTCCATTATTTTGCCACACTGGATTGTAGAAGTGATTCTTCTGCTTGTTCTCCAGGACATGAGTCCAGTTTCTTCCCTTTTCATCGCCAAAAATCCAGCCGCTGTAATTCTTCGATTCAAAAACATAAATCCCGGTTTCAGCTATCATCAGAATATCTATCTCCGTAGTCGATCCGTCTGACTTCCGAAGATAGACGTTCGTCAGCAGACGGTGATGTCTTTCAAGTTTCTTGAGCCCGGAAAAGATAAGAAACTCACCGTAATTCCCCTTATCGAAGAGAATCTGCAGAAAGGAGTTGCCGCTCGCATCCTTATACGAAGATTGTTTTTTGCAAGAGCGAATTCCCTGTTTTTGCAAGAATTCCAAAGAACTTTCCACCCGGGAAATTTTGTTAATGAGTTTTCATTAGCGAATTCCTAATTCTAAAGCTCTGACCTTCGAACAACAACAAATGACTGTGGTGAACAAGACGATCAATCATTGCCGAAGTCATCTGTTCATCGTAGAAGATATGGACCCACTTGCTGAACTCAAGATTTGTTGTGATTATCACGCTCCTTTGTTCATAGCATTCTGAGATAACTTGAAACAACAACTTCGATCCATCACGATCAAGAGGCACATAGCCCCACTCATCACAGATAATCAGATCGGCCTTCATTAGAGTTTTCATGAAGGCGTTTAGTTCTGACTTCTTCTGTGCTTCAGAAAGGCGATTTACCAGCGCGGCAGTTCTGAAGAAACGAACCACCTTGTCCTGTTTGCAGGCTTCCAAACCGATTGCCTGAGCAAGGTGAGTCTTTCCAGTACCAACGTTTCCGTACAGAATCAAATTCTTCTTCTCGTCTACGAAAGAAGCTTTCTTCAGTTCTTCTGGACTTAAGTCCTGAGGTAGTCGTATCTCTTCGAACGAGAAATCTTCGAATGTCTTCATGGCATAGAAGCCCGCCTGTTTTACCAGGCGGTTCTTCCTTGAGGTCTCACGGTTATCCAGAGCAATCTGCAGTATTTTCATAAGGTATTCCTGGTTGTTGTCTGCTTCTACCTCTTCAAATACATCCACTATCTTCCTTCCAAGGCGTAGCTTCTTGCAGCAGTACGCAATATGCTCTTTCATGATTGGCTACTCCTTCCCAGGAATAGATCATAGTCAAGTGCTTTGTTCTTAAGAGGCGGGAGTTCTGGTATGTCACTCGGGAGTAAAACAGGACTGAACTCGAAGCTTTCCGTGTTGAGACGCCGGAATATAGCAAGGACACTATCGCTGTCTTTTGCTCCTCTCTCTAGAGCTGCAAGGAAGGCTTCTACTGCACTCAAAAAGCCTTTATCTTCGCTCAGTTCTGCAAGGATCTTGAGAGTCTCTTTCTTGCTTGAACGATCACTCTGCTCAAGAAACTCTTGTAGTGGAGAAGGAAGCAGTCCGTATATACCCGTGTATTTCAGTGCCGCGGGTCTCCTGGATAATTGGGTGAGATAAGGTATCCAGTTCATGGATTCTCTCTTCATCTGTCCATACAGTCTGGGATGAGTGATTATCTCTTTGTAGTCCCTGTCCATTACGATAACTTCATGAGCGGTCAATCTTGCCCATATCTCGGTCTTTGCATATTTTGGAGCGCTTGAATATGTATGCCTTCCTTTCTCAAGGGTGAACTTCGCGTGAGCATCTGTGCGAACGGCCAAGAGGATCGATTCATCGTACTTGTTTGGCGGAAGAGTTAGAAGCTTTGTCCTGTCTTCTTCAAATCGCTCTCTTATCATGCCTGGCTTCGAATAGTGCGGCCTTTCCATATCATGATCACATCGAGTGAGGAGCTCTTTGTTGAAGGCCGTTAGGTCACTTATCTCTGGAACAGGAACTAGCAGGTTTCTCCTATGGTATCCCACTTTACTTTCGACGCTGCCTTTCTCATTCCCGCTCTGAGGATTACAAAAGACTGCTTCGAATCCATAGTGATTCTTGAATCTGAGAAAGTGTTCTGAAAGGACCCGGTCTCCTTCCTTCAGTATTTTGCTGACCATGGATGAGGCGTTGTCAAACCATATTCGGTTGGGAACACCCCCTATGTGGTTGAAGACATTCATGAGTCCTTCCATTAGGCATTGCTGGTTCTCTCCCTTGAAGAGTTGAAGATATCCCCCGTTGCTGTAGGGAAAGGAGACATTCAGAGTATATCCGTGACAGCGAACCCCGTTTTCCAGAAAGTCAGCTTCTCCAAAGTCTACCTGTGCTTCACCGGGTTTGTGTTCCAAAGCGAAGTAAAACTCTTTGTTCTGGCCATAAAGTTCTTTCCTCTTCTGTGCCACGTATGTTGCCACAAGACGATATGAACAGTCAAAGGAACCACCGTGTTTTTCCTGAAGCCTTTTGAATACTCTTAAAGCCGTATGTCGCTGTTTCCTTCTTTCAAGTTTGTCTTGCTCAAGCCAACAGTCAATCTCTTCTTTGAAAGGATCGAGCTTCGACTTAGCTGTTTTCTTCGTCTGTGGTGGCTGTGTATTGAAATCATCCTTCAGAATGTACTTCTTCACTGTCTTCACATCCGTCCCTGTTTCTCTTGCAATCTCCACAATTCGCTTTCCTTCATTAAAATATTTGCTTCTGATAGAATTGATCTTAGCCATTGCAACCATCCTCCTTTGTTCCTCCCCTTTATAGTGTCGTAACTACAAGGGTAGGTAATTCCGGGGGAAGTTGCAATGGCTCTTGCATTAACAGGGAATTTTCCCTGCAATTGCAGGGAATCACTCACTGCAATTACCGGTACTTATATTCTGCAGCAAACACACTAACCTTCTTCAAGGTGCAACGCTCACTGAAGACTATATATGACCTGTATAGTTCTGGACTTCCCAGCCCAGTCGCATGCTTCAGGGCCGTTATGTGGCCATTGTTTTGCCACACAGGATTGTAGAAGTGATTCTTTTGCTTGTTCTCCAGGACCTGAGTCCAGTTTCTTCCCTTTTCATCGCCAAAGATCCAGCCGCTGTAATTCTTCGATTCAAAAACATAAATCCCGGTTTCAGCTATCATCAGAATATCTATCTCCGTAGTCGATCCGTCCGACCTTCGAAGATAGACGTTCGTCAGCAGCCGGTGATGTTTTTCCAGTTTCTCGAGCCTGGAAAAGATAAGAAACTCGCCGTAGTTTCCCTTATCGAAAAGAATCTGCAGAAAGGAGTTCCCGCTCGCATCCTTATACGAAGATTTCCTGTACTTAAGATAGATGCTCAACAGATAAAGAACTGCGAAGCCAATTGCCAGAAGTACGATTACTGAAAGAAACGCACTTAAGGTCATTCATTACCTCCCCTGGGATACCCACAAAGACAATCGATACTCCATTCATACGAAAAAAAATCGACTCGCTTAGTCGAGCAGATTCCCCAGAAGAAAAAAGAAAGAAAACCAACAACAGAATTCTACCATTTGAAATTGCTGAACTTACAACTGCTCTAAGCATCACAGTAATGTCAGAAATGGAGGCAATCCCGAAGGTCCATACGGGATCTTCTCGCAGAACCGAGGACGGAAAACTGATCCAATTTAAAGAGAACTACGTTACCGGAATGTAAATAATGGAGTCTGTCCCAAAAAGTAATCGATCCTTATGTGCCTGAATTCATCTGGGAAGGAAAGACCGTTAAGACTGTCAACCTCACAGAAGAGCTAATAAAAGAGTCGGATGCGGTAATAATAACGACGGCGCATAAGAAGCTCATCAACTATCCGATGATCGTAAAGAACGCAAAATACATATTCGACACGAAAAACGTTCTCAGCAAAATGGGGATTGAAGGCGAAAATATTGAAGTTCTTTAGTACCGTTGCGTGTTGTACGTTGTTGGTTGTTGGAAGATCATTGGAGTTTAGGATAATCGGTAAGAAAACTCACATATCTAAGTAGATAACTTACGATAGACAAGGTTTTTGGAGGTTTGAACGAGATCATACAAAGAATTGAACGCATGGAAACTCAGTATGGAACTGGCTAAGAAGATCTACGACATCACTGCTACTTTTTCGGCAAGGGAAATGTGCGGATTTTCTTCTCAGATGCAGCGAGCTGCTGTGTCGGTTCCTACGAATATTGCCGAAGGTTCGGAGAGATATTCGAGGAATGTGTGCAGTTCATCTATCTTTCGCGAGGATCTCTACTTCAATTGGAAACCCAGCTTGAACTATCTAGAATGCTTGGTTAGTTAGATGAAGAGAGATGCAACGAGATTTCTAAACTAGTCACGAGAGTTCACAAGATAATCAACGGCTTAATCTTTCCACTTAAGAACCCACGCACAACCAACAACCTACAACATCGGAAGGATGGTTTTATGAAAAAACTATGTGCAGCCCTTATTGGACGCGGAAGAATAGGAACGAAGAAACATATAGAGGCCTTTCCAGCGAACAGTGATTTGACAGATCTCGTTGCTGTTTGCGATCTCGTGCCAGAAAAGGCCGAAAGAGCCACAGAAGAATAGATGAAGAGACGAGAGGCCTCGCTTGCTCACGGAGATGGAGAGAGAATAGCAGAGAAAGACGCGATGAGGAATGACCGAAAAAGATTCTCAACAACCTCTCCAGCTGCCGAGCCTAATCTTTGGCCTCCACGCGTAATCTACGACTAGAAAGAGCGCTTCTCGTCTCAGATCGATTTCGTCACTATTGCCACTGAGAGCGGGAATCACTACAAGAACACAATTAACTTTCTCTCTGCTGGCTAAAAACGTTCTCGTCAAGAAGCTGATGGCCTTATCCACAGATCACATGGATGAATTGATAAGTCTTGTAAAAGAGAATAAACTGAAGCTCGGCGCCTGGTTCGAGAATAGATTCAACCCTCCCGTGCATGAATTGAGAAAAGCGATCGAAGCCAGTAAGTCGGAAAGATCTTCTCAGTAACTGCAGGAATACTCTGGGAAAGAAACGTGGGCTACTACAAGCAGGCTAAGTGCAGAGGAACCTAAGAAATAGACGGCGCAACGCTCATGAACCACTCTTCTCATAGCCCTTCTCCAGTGGATGGCGGGAGGCAAAGTCCAAGAAATATATGCAATGACTGAAACTACAAGCACCCTTATGTAGAGACAGAGGATTTTAGGGCTGCGATCGTTAGATTCAAGAACGGCTCTATTGGTATAATTTATGGAACGGCAAACGTATATACGAGGATTTTGGAAGAGACCCTCTTGGGTTTCGGTGAAAAGGGAACGGTCGTATTAGGTGGGTTGGCCGTGAACAAAATCAAAACCTGGAAGTTCGAAGGTGAGGCATCACACCTCATGGATTTGCCAAATCCCGATACTGTGTATGGTTCGGGTCACTTAACGGCTTTTAACGATTTCGCGTGAGCGGTTATCGATGATCGGGAACCCTTCGTCAATGTGGAAGAAGGCAAGAAATCCGTAGAGATCATTCTTGGTATTTAAGTCAGCTAGAGAGTGTGTACCTGCAAAACTTTTGTTAATCAGCTTCTCAACAATGGATCTGTTGTGCAAAGATGAACAATGTCTACGGAAATTGCAATGAGATGCGATTTTAGACAATGAATCGACTCCTATGAAAAACCAGTTGAAATGATCCGGGGAAGAGGAAACTTGACAATCATCTCACAATACCTTGCTCAAATCAAAGGAAAGCAAGACTTACGGTCATGATCTCAGAGCACTGGGGAACATTATCCTCAAAATCGCATTCTCCATGTTGTCAAAGATGAAAGAATACGATGAAACCTTGTTCCTCAATGCCAAAGGAATTAAAACCACTCAACAAAATAATACAATAATTCCTGAGGCTTTCACAAATCCTGAATACTCCCAGGATGCTCATCCATCCTTAGCTGCCACTAAGGATGTGGTCGAGAACTTGAATGTCACCTGAGTAGTAGTTTTTTCCTTATGAATATGATAAGGTCCCCAAAGGTCTTCCCAAAGGTCTTTATAAAGGTACAGAAAGTCTCTGGGATCTACAAAACCTCTAAACTAGGAAGACATGTGAAATTCTCACTGGGCAGTTTCTCGACGATGGAGATGATGAAAGAGCATATATGACAAATTTGCACACTCATACGGATCCTTGTCTTGGTCTTCGCTTGCGAGAGAATACGCTAAAGACATTACTCATATAGCCTGTAATAGTTTTCATGACTTCATTTGACACGATTCTAGATAGCAAGTAGAAAGAAACAGCGAAAGCAATAAAACCAATTAAGAGTTGTATAAATAGATTATCAAATGATAAATACAGTAGCATAGAAAAACTTCCAACTACTATTGAGCTTAAAGCAATGCCAGAAAAGAAAGAGAAAAGCGGAAACACATCGGAGAACCGCCGGCCCTTTGTTATATTTTTTGCTTGTATGATTTGAAGCATCATGAGTATAAACGTCGATAAGACAGTCGCCAGTGAAGCTCCAATATAACCCATGATCTTCACTAGCAGGATATCTAGGACCAAATTGACTCCAGCAGAAAGAGTGGTGTTAAAGAGGTAAAGTCTTGTTTTTCCTGATGCGACGAAAAGTGCGGAGTAAGAGAAGATTCTTATTACTCCCATCGATTGATAGATCATGAATACTGGTATAGCAGCAAGATACTTATCAGAGTACAAAGTGATTACTATTGGTCTGGCAAAGAACACCATTACGCTTGTGATGGAGATCATTATCGGAATCAGAGTTTTGCCAGCCCTAATCCAATCTGTTCGAATATCTTCGAATCTTTCTTCAGAGAATGCTTTCGACAGTCGAGGTGTTATGACAGTAAATAGCGAAGCCGTTATCAGTCCAATAAAAGGTATTTCATAAGCTCCGTTAACAAAAACCGCGAATTCCTCGGTTGTCAACATAGATCCGACAACAAATTTGTCGGTATATAGCATTATTGATCCAACTATGGCTGATAACCCCATCGGTAAGGAAAACTTCATTATGGTACTTACCTGCTTCCAACTAATCTTGCTGAAGCTGAATATTTCTCCGCTATTCAGCAAACCTATCAGTAAATCAATTAGCGGTCTGATCAAGAGGGCGAAAACATATGCTTCAAGAGAAGCTTTGACGAAGACAAGAATAATCAGCAGACCTAGCCACGCAATATTGGGAACAATTGAGAATAACACAATTGCTTTTCTGTTCTTTCTGACAACAAACAAATTGGGAAATATTTGAATGAAAAGAGATAGAGCCACACTTAATGTAAGCAGATACTCGTATCTAAAAAGTGCATCATTACCAAAAAGCCGGGATACAGAAAAACCTATTAGCGGGGTTGCCAACAAAAGAACTATACCCACCGTTGATAATGACGCTGCAATATTTGTCATCCACGAAATCTCTTCATCTCTATTCTTAGCTCTTGGAAGAAAGTAAGTTATTGCTGCAGGAAACCCGAGTGTAAGTATGCTCGTTAGAAAAGTGGTGACAACAATCCACTGCCTATACAACCCATAGTCTTTTACGTCGAGGAATCTAGAAAGAAGAGCTACAGCGAATAATCCAGAAAGACCGGAAATCAGTCGTGCCACAAAGAGGACTATGCTATCCTTCTTAAGGCTCAATGTTGTCACCAAGATTCCTGATTACTCTTGCAGGATTGCCTGCTATTATGCAGTTTCCTTCAACGAAGCTTCTTGTAACAACACTTCCAGCTCCAACAATAGTATGGGGACCCAAAACTACTCCAGGAAGAATAACTGAATTCATGCCTATCCAGCAACCCTCGCCAAGAACAACATCTTTGCCGGGAAGATGCTTATCAAGATCAAGAGGATCATGATTAGCAGTGATTATACCAACGTTTGGAGCAATGTAAGTTCCTCTTCCCATCACTATCTTTGCTGAGAAATTCTGAAAGTAGTTTCCAAAACCCTGAAAGTTATTTAGATCATCTGGGTGGAATGCGATATTAACCGCACTGCTAACACGAATTTGTGGAGAAACCGGCCAGGGAATGTTACGGTTGAATTTATGAATCTTCTGCCACCAAATTCCTTTCCAGGCCCACAACCATCCCGCCGCACTTTCTTCGAACCACTTGCCAGATAGATATTTTCTCTTGTAGAAAAGAGGTATTACAAGGCGTGATACGGCTACAAACACACTCTTCAAGAAATTCCGTATAGCTCTCTTCAAAATAACCTCTCCCATATCTCCTGCAGTATTTTCCTGCCACACGGCCTTGTCCGTAGCAGTGTGAAGACTCAAATAAATGTATGATACCCCATCTAAGGCTGATATGTGTTAAATGAACGTCCTTATCAAGTCTGTTGTAAACCCCGGCACTTTAGCCGGGGATTTTTGCTGTTTATTCACTTTTCTTGCTGAGTTTGGATGCTGTCTCGTTCGGAAAACGGAACGTGAAATACACTGGTTTTGTTTGTGTTCTTTTCGCGCATAGACATTGCGTTTCTCAATGTTATCTGCAAATAACAATTACTTCACCAGCACCTTCAACGCCGTCTTCCAAAGGCCTCTGTTAAGAAACATTACGACGAGGTCTATCAGGACATCCAGGATGAAGTCGAAGAATTCCGGATCGATCTTCCATTGCTCATCTGGAAGCGCGTCCTTTATCATCTGCTTCACTTTCTCTTTCTTCTCCGGTCCGTTGCCGGGGGATTCTACGTAACTTGCGAAGACTGTGATTAGGGATAGTAACTCTTTTATCCACGACATATTATCACTCCTTTGAGCGTGAGTAGATGTTAGAGGCCAGAGGTGAGAGGTATGAAGATCAAGAGCTATAATAGAGGATCACAGTCACTGTTATAGGAGGTATCTATGTTTGGAAACTTCAGAAAACTGCAGCTGTGGAAATCTTCTATGAATCTGACGACTGAGATCTACAAGCTAACCAGAAACTTCCCCGACCATGAACGCTACGGATTGTCGTCTCAAATGCAAAGGGCCTCGGTATCTATCCCTTCCAACATCGCAGAGGGGTTTGGAAGAGAGTCTACGAAAGAGCTTCTGAGATTTCTCTACACTGCCAGGGGTTCTCTGATGGAGCTTTCTACACAGCTCGAAATCTGCAACAATCTGGGCTACCTTTCAGAGGAAGAACACTCTTCTATACAGAGGCTTGCAGACGAGGTCAACAGGCTCCTAAATGGTCTCATATTCTCGAAGAAGAAGCTCAGATCTTCATCCGGTACTTAGAAAAGGGGACGGGGTAAGAACCCCATCCCTTTCTAACCTCATACCTCTATCCACTTACATCTATATGAGGTTAAACAACTCATTCTTCTGAGTGTCGATCACTGCTGCATAGTCTACCGCATAGCTTGAAGGGATCACCTTCAGAGTTATGAGGTTTCCCATAACAGTCTCGACCTCAGCCTGAGTCAGAGTCTCCTTAGGCTCCTTAATGTAGAAGCCCTTCGACTTCTTAGCGGTTGAATCGTACCATCTAACGCTCAGGTTTCTCATTTGAGTTCCTCCTTTCAAATTGTACGGGGCTGCGGGTTGGGGGTTGCGGGTAGGTAAACCATTTCAACCCGAACCTCACTCTTTAACCGCTACCCCGGACTATCTGCTCTTACGGACCTGCTACCTGCCATCCGCTACCGCGGTTGTCAGTCAATCGGTCCGAGGGTCTGGGTTTCGATCAGTCTAATGTCGGCGATGATGTAATTGGTGAGGCTTGCGATGTTATAGGCTGCATCGTACGCCTCCTGAGCAGTCATTGCCGAATCGACCTTGAGAGTCTGTCTAGAGAGGACTGGTTTGTCGTCCTCAATGACGCCGGTATCCCAGGTGATCGAGAGTGACTTCTCGGTACCAACTACCATCACAGTTGCTCCTAATCCCATCAAAATTCCTCCTTTTCCTGGAGGCGGGGTCAGAGGTAGGGGGTTTGAGGTATGAAAGATCTTACCCACCCGCTACCGCGTACCCGCAACCTCCGTTTTCTTCTTCGTGGCCACGTGAAATGAATATATACCACCGGATCAAAAAACACCAAGCTCAGGTGAAAAACACCTGAGTTTGGCTCTGGAATAACGGCTATGTATAATCAAAATAGAGAAGCAAAGGCTCTTTTATTCCGATTGAAAGCTATCGCATTCATGTGTGAGCATTATGAAAAAACGAAAGAAAAAAGGCGATTTGAAAAGAAAGAGAACCTAATATAAAGAATGATTTGAATAATCAAATCTATTTGCCGATAATTGGGAATAATAAAAAATAATCGCTCCCGGTTTCTCAATACTGAAAAGCTCATGAACAGTTCTTGACAGCGTTTATGAGGGTGATATAGAATATATACAACCAGTTTTGATTGACTTGCGGAGCCGATGGAGGTTTTTCAAAATATGGATGGTTTTGGAAATACTGTTTTTCACTTTTGTTCTCTTTGTTTAGGAATTTCTTTCTTCAAGAACTCATCTTCAGGTCTGTCGCCTTAATGAAGGCATGATAATTTTCCACTGAACGGGAAGAGTCTGCGCAAGTTTAGCTAAAGCTACAGCGTTCAAACAGCTCAATTTTGTTCACAAGAATATGAAAGTTAATCTAGAGTATATCCAGGGCTTCATAGCCGTCCCATTCAGACAATTCAGTTCTGAATAAACTAAATCCATGGAGAGAGGAGGTGATTTATGGGCAACCTGCGCGATGAGAGAATCATGAGAGAGCTCAGCCAGAGGGAGCTCGGGGAGGTGATAGGCAAGGACCAGAAGTACATCTCCGAGGTCGAGCTGGGAAGGATAATTCCCGGTTTCAGGAACGCGGATACTCTGGCCCGTTTTCTGGGCGTTCCGGTGGAGAGGATCTTTCCCTGCTTCACAAGGACTTCGAGATTTCCCGGCTATAAGGATCTCATGTATCTCTACAGTCTCGGTTACGACATCGCCGTATATGAGAACGCCATGAGAGAACTGACAACAAAGGAGGCGCAAAATGACGGATGAAAAAGGTCATCGGTCAACGGTCCACCGTCCTCGGAGAAGACCGGTTGCAAGTTGAAAGATCCAAGCTGCAAGCGACTGGGTTCCGTTGCAACTAATAACTTGGAACTTGGAACTGAATTCAAGAAAGGAAGGTGATTCGCCATGAATCCGGCAGTAAAAAACGAGAACGGATCTCCTGCCAGAGACCCGCTCTCAACACAAAAAGCAAACGTGGAACATCTAAATATTATCACTTCCAGAAAGTTGGTTGGTAATCCCACTTACTCTTTCTGTAAAAGTGATATTACTTCGGAAGGAAAATCAGTTTCAACAGAGTGCAGGTCCGGAAGAACCGGTTCTGCATTCTCGGAGAAACTAGCTCTTGAGAAATCCCAAAGTAGAGAACGGCTGACGGAGAACGGTCGCCCGTTCCCACTATCCTACTCCCGAATCAAGTCCTTCGTAGAATGTCCTCACAGGTTCTATCTCCGCTATTTCGAGGGACTTCCCGAAGCTCAGGGAGAGGGAAGAAAACACAACGGCCTAATCCTGAGGGCGATGTTCAATTCTTATCTCGGTAATTCTCCCACTCCTCTCCTCTTTGGAGAGAACCTGAAGAAGGATCTCGACCAGATAGAGTTCGGCGTTCAATTCCTCAAGAGCAAAGATGTTGTAGCTATCAATATTCCTTTCGCGCTGGATAGATTCTCCAATCCCGTGCCATTTAATGAACCCGAAGTGGTGTTTAGGGGAAGAGCGCAGTGTCTTTACACTGCGCCGGGGTCGGGGGCAGGTGGTAGCGGGTTCGTAAGATCAAAATCCAGTTCAAATGGAGAATGTGATGATAAGGCAGCGTCTTCCGATGTCCGTTCACCGTTCGCCGAAAAAGCTGTAAAAAGCCTTGAATCTGCCTTTCTCCGTCTTTCGGAGGACGGAGGACCGGGGACGGTCAACCCGGCTCTTGTTCTCTGCCACTTCAAGGCAGGATTTGGAGATCCCGACTGGGAGAGGCTCTTTATCTACGCCTGGGCTCTCTCGAGACAGGGATACGAGATAGGAAGGATAGAGTGGGTCTCTCTTTCTGCGGGAGCCTCGATTTCTAAAGAGGTGACAAAGGAAAACCTCGAAGAGGCCGGGATAAATCTCTACGCCTGGATAAGCCAGATCCTTCAGAGCGACTTCAAACCGGAAGCGGGAGACCATTGTTCTTACTGTCTTTATCATTCCTTCTGTCCCTTAATGGAGAAGCTTGGAGAGGATCTCATGATAACGGATAGTGATTCATTGAAGAGTACTCTTCAGAAGACAGTAGCCTTTCAGGAAGGGGCGAAGAAGATGAAGAAGCTCGCGGATGAATTCATAGACAGGGAAGGAATAGGAAAGGTAGAGCTTCAGGGCTACGAGTATGCCAGTGATGAGGCTCCGACTCAGATAAGGCTTCTGGATAGAGAGGCGGCTCTGGATACCGTCGTAGGCCTCCCCGACCCATTCAAATTCATCACATTCAGAAACTTGTCAGAGCTGGTCGACTATCTTCCCGAAGATGCATATGAGAAGAAAGAAAAGCTCAAACCGGTGAGGAGATTCAAAAAGGCTTAGAAAAGATGTAAGAGGCCAGAGGGAAGAGGTAAGAAGAGCAATTAGATCCTGCCTTTCTAACCTCTAGCCTCATACCTCTCACATCTGTCCGATCTTTGACTGGAGGTTTTAGTGTGAATTACATAGAACTAATAAACAACTTCTGGATAGCAAATAAGATATACAAGTTCAACTCTCTTGAGACTTCTTTATATTTCTTCGTTCTCGACTACGCGAATAACGCGAGATGGCCAGAGAGTTTCGTTCTTCCGAACGGGATAGTTCAGAGCGTATATGGATGCACAAAGGGACAGCTCGCAAGAGCGAGAAGAAGATTGTGCAAGGCGGGACTCATTTCCTATGAATCGGGCGACAGATTCAACCCCGGAAAATACTCGATTTTCGCGTTCCCGATGGATACCCGACACGTACCTGATGCGTCCCTGACAGATACCCCGACGCGTGCCGAGAATCAGATTCCAAAGGCCGCAGATGACGAGGAACTGAATGCTCTCGACCAAAGCACGGCTGATCGCGATGAGAGCCCGACGAGTCCCCGATGCGTTCCCGATGCGTTCTCGACTGATCCCAATAATATAAACAAAACTAAACCAAAGAAAACTAAAGAAGAAAGTACACAATTACCTAACGGTAATTCGTCAGTGAGACTGACGGGCGAGAGTGAGATTTCCGGTGGATTGTCGGCTCTTTCCGGTGTCGAAGAGAAATCAGAAGAGGAAACGGATCGAGAAGAGCAGACGACATTTTATGTGAAAGCTGAGTCGTACGATGAAAAGGGAGTCGCCTCTTTTTGCGGAGCCCAAACGGACGACGACTCTCCGCCTTTCACATCGGATGAATCTCAGTTCCAGCGGAGATCGGCCGACTTTTGCGTGCCGTACGAGAAGATCCGTCAGGCCTTCATTGACCTCTGCCCCTCTCTTCCTGCCCCAAAGGAATCGGCAAAATGGTCGGGTTCGAGAAAGAGAAACGTCCGGGCTCGCTGGAAGCAGTATCCCTCGATAGAGTTCTGGGAAGACTACTTCAACAGGGTGGAAGAATCTGAGTTTCTCTCCGGGAGAGTCACGAGATGGAGGGCAGACTTCGACTGGCTCATGAAGCCCTCTAATTTCGAGAAGGTCCTCGAGGGGAAGTACTCCAACAGGGGAGACAGGATGGCAGACGTTCTGAGGGACTTCGTGGGAGTTGGATTAGATGGACAGAAACACATTCGCTGAGGGACTGGCGGTGCTGATGATGGCCTTCCCCGGATTCACTCTCGACAGACCGGCGGCAGAGCTCTGGTACAAGATGCTCTCCGACATCTCCGATACGGCCTTCTCGGCAGCTGTACACAGATTGGTAATGACGACCCATAGACCCCCGACGATTGCCGCGATAAGAAAGGCCGCTCTCGATGAGACAAAGAATTCGTTGACCGCTGAAGACGCATGGCAGATAGTCATAGGGGACGTGCACAAACACGGAATCTACAAAGAACAATTCTACGACGATCCAAGGCTCGAGAATGCGAAAAGGACAATAGGATGGCAGGAGTTATGCGACATGACGGGTGAATCAAGAAGGGTAGTGAGGGCTCAGTTCATAAGGGCATATGAATCATACGATTTCAAGGAGGATGACAAGGCGCTTAACGGAAAGAAAGAGGAAGTGAACAACGAGCTTCTCTCGAAACTCTTCGGCGGTGTCTTGCCTGGAGCTAAGAGCAGTTCAAGGAGCCGCTGAGAGAATAAAACACGCTTGGCTAGAAAACGCTGAACGCTGGAAAGTGTAAGGCGGCAAGAATAGAGGTCATCCGTCAACGGTCCACCGTCCTCGGGGTAAAACAAATTTCAAAAATACTGAGATTTATGGAGGTATGAAATGTCGTTCGGTTTCAAGAATCTGGAAGTTTGGAAAGTGAGCAAGTCATTCGCGAAGGATGTGTATGAATTGACTTCATCCTTTCCTTCAGATGAGAAGTTTGGTCTTGTCGCTCAGTTAAGAAGGGCAGCGATTTCAGTTATGTCGAACATCGCTGAAGGAGGAGGGAGGAAACACAAGAAGGAGTTTGATCATTTTCTCTATCTTGCGCGCGGTTCGTTGAACGAGACAGTGGCTCAGATGGAGATTTCTTTTGAGTTTGGCTATGTGAATCGAGATCAGCTTTATCTAATCGAGAGGAAGGCTGAAAGCATTAATAGAATGCTTTGGAAACTCTCCAAGTCTCTTGAAAAAACGGAGGACCGATGACGGCTGACGGAGGACCGCTATTCCAGCGTACAGCGGATCTTATGCTTGCAACTGATTGTTATCTTGTATCTAACAACTTGGAACTTGGAACTGATCTTGAAGGAGGAAAACATGGAAGAATTCGGAAGAAGATTGAAGGAAAGAATGATAGACAAGAATATGACTGAAGCCGAGCTGGCTCAGAAAACCGAACTCTGGCCTTCGATACTCACTTCGTACCTGAAGGGAGAAAGGTTCCCGGGGTACTACACCCTGCTAAGGATAGCTGACGCGTTGGACGTCTCAATCGATTTTCTTCTCGGTTTGAGGGACGAGCCCGAGCTCCATCCCGTTGTCGATAAAGCCTTTTCCGCGAAAAAGAAGTCAAGAGAAGAAGACCTCATAAGGATCACAAACAAGTACATAGGACAGATGAAATTCAAAGAGGCTAGAGCCTTCTATTTGGAACTCATGAAAGGCGAAAAAAAGCTCTCGGGATATGCCTTGTATGACGCGGCAAGACTGACGGCCTTTTTCGGAGAAAGGGAGAAGGCATTGGAGATGCTGAAAAAATTCTGCGAGAAAAACCCGGATGAAACCTGCGGCTTCTGCTCCATGGCCAACATAGAAAGATCAATGGGAAGGCTCGAAGCGGCCTCGGGAAATTACAAATGGGTTCTGAAAATGGAGCCGAAGCACTTCTGGGCGACTCTCCAGCTGGGAGAGATGGCTTTTAACGAAGAAAAGCTTACCGAGGCCTACTTCTGGTTCGACAAACTCACTAGGGATCATCCCCTAGACCCGACTGGATACTTCCAGTTGAGCAAGGTACTTTCAAAGATGGAGAGGCCTTCTGCAAGCAGGCAGAACTTCCTCGCGGGAGTTATGCTGAACTTCTCCATGGAGATCCCTAAAGTGGTAGACATAACGACAAAGGTGATGTATGACAACCTTGGAGATTCCTCTAAGACAGAGGACCTGATCGAAGCCGTCGAGTTAATACGAAAGAACGCCGACAGGCTCGAAGCCGAAAGGAAGAATGGATACCGCGAAGGTACTTCCTTTGGAGAGATTCTCCATATGCACAGAAAATTTCTCTCGTCTTCAAATAATTTGACGGACGAAGACTCATTAAATGATGAATTCGAAGAAGAGAGCACCGAGGCTCGGCTCTGATCTAAGCGATATTCGAGACTAGAAAGGATAAGAGAGGTGAAGAACATGATGATGATTATGAGACTGAACGAAATAAGAAGGCACCAGTTTCTCGAAGAAACTGAAAAGGCTAAGGAGCTTTATCTCAAGACGATTACGGAAATAGGATTGAAAGAAGATCCTAACTGGGAACTCGAGGAAGAGCCGCTGGACGAGTTCAAGTATGAGAGCGAATACCTGGTGCTAGGCAGGATTGCCGAAGATTTCGGTGATCTCCATATAGCGAAAAGGCTCTTCGAGGAATGTTACAGGAGATGGCCAGACGATATGAGAAGCGTGAAGGATCTCGCAAGAGTATACAGGAAGCTGAACCTTCCGAACAAGAGCGAGATGATGTATAGGCTCGCTCTCTCATATGATAACGACGACCGCAACACTTTAAGGGAAATGAGCGAACTTTACCTCGAACTGAACAGACCGCTTGATGCCCTTGCATGGCTTCAGAGAGCGCTGCTTCTCGATCCTCTGGAGGCGGAGAATTACCTTCTCGTCGCCAAAGCGCTGAAGAAGATTGACAAGGTCGAAGAGAGTATTAGGATGTTTCGCGCTGCGGCAATTCTGGATGTCCGACGATATGAAGCGACCCTGAGAGGAAAGATAACAGAGGCTTACGCTGAAGAGATCGGAGATGCTGAGGAGCTGAACGATATCTACGAAGTGAATGAAGAGATCATGGAATGGACAAAGAAATCAATGAAGTACTTCCACAGCAGGAAAGGGGCGAAGGAGCAGCAAAACGCCAGGGGATCGGGTGAATGATGGAGGGCGTTAGGAAAAGAAAACACGCTTTTCTAAGAAAAGCTGGGTAGAGCAAAGAGCCGCTGAACGCTTAAGACCAAGGACCCGCTGAACGTTGGGCGAAGGAATTCGTCATCTGAACTTGATTCAGAATCTCTCGTTTTTTCACTTTGGCAAGAACGAAGAACAGATCCTTGCACTTTAACGAAAAACGGTTTCGCGGATCTTTGGACGGCGAACCGTTGACTGACAACTATTTTTTCTATGGAGGTGAATGAAATGTCTGAATACAGGTGGCCGATAGAGAAACTGAACGATATTCTTCAACCTATGAGAGAAACGGACCTTATCGTAATAGGTTCGAGGCCCTCTCAGGGAAAGACTACACTGATGCTGAACATGGCCTACAGGTTCGCAAGGGATGGAATAAGGACCGCATACATAACACTTGAGAGAAGTACACTAGAACTAAAGGAAAGGTTTGTTTCGAGTCACTTCAGAGACTATGACGATGCGGAGCGCTTGAAAAAAGAGCTGAACGAGATACCGCTATTCTTTTTTGATCTTAGAGACTGGGCGATAGACGAGGTTGCGTATGAAATCGAGGAGGAGAAGGAATCACTCAATTTCGACGTCTGCTTTGTCGATTACCTGCAGCTGATTTGCGAGAGAGAGGGAGAGGTCGACTGGTTCAAAGAACTCGCCTTACTTCTCGAAATTCCGATCATTCTTGGAAGCCAGATGAAGAGGACGGTTCTGGATAATCCCGGCAACGTTCCTCAAGAGAAGGACTTTCGTGACGGTGAAGAGATAACCGCCTGCGCGGATACGATAATCATGCTTCATCACGAGCGTTCCTACGACGACAATGCTCCGAAAGAAGAGCTGCGGGTAATCGTTTCCAGAGACAGAGGAAAACCCGTGAACCGGGAAACAGTCCTTCACTTCGACTGGGAAAGGGCTATGCTTATGGAAGAAAAGCAAGAATCAATACCTAGGTAGTTTGGAGGGTGTTTGTGCTTGGATCAAGTTTTAATCAACGAAGGCTTCGAAGAACGGAGCAACCTCCAAAGTGACGGTTCATTGTCCTAGCACCATGGTATCGGGTTTTTTCCAGAGCTGAGCGTGGCTTAGCAAGCGTCCAGCAGATCTGTCCGGAGAACGGTGGACTTTTGACGGGCAACGATTTCTTCTGCTCGCAACTTACAACATAGAACTTAGAACTGCACTACTCACACACCCTAACGGCAGGAAGGAAGAGACAACCTTCCTGCTTCTTTTCTTGAAAAAAGAATGATTTCAGCGCATGGTTAGTTGTCTTTCAAAAGATCGCTGTTTAGTGAAGATAGAGAGCAAATCGAAATTGGCAGGAATATTTCAAATACCAAGTTTACTGAGGAGACGGTTTAAGGAAAGTCGTCCTTCATTGATCCTTCCAGGTCATGGACCGGTTCACCGATAGGATCAACGATCAGATCCTGAACAGGAGCGCTTCAGGATGACGAAGAGGGTTGATTCTCACAGCATAATGTCCATACCCAATAAAAGTTCTTCCCCTGGCAAAGCTAGCCTTGCGTCCCCGGATGCTTTTCAGGGCATTATGTCTTTATGAGTTGCTACTTCAAGAGAGAAGCCGTCTGGAAGAATTTCACTGTTCTCGTTCTCACTCTCGAGCTTTTCAAAATAGCATTTCCAATTGTCATACTCTGCAGGATCCATTCTTTGCTGCGATCTCTCTAGCTGCCATTTATAAGCTGGTTTTCTCTCTGATTTGGAACCGTTATGATACTTATACTCAACCGGCGCGCAAGCCATGAATCTCAGATAATCTTGATTTTCGTAGAACGAAACAAAAGACCTTTGCTTAGAACCATCGATCTTGTTATCCGCATACCAGACGGCCATCATTCCAATCTGTTCATTTACCATCGTCTTGAACCTGAAAAGGCTTTCATTGCCAGAGTAGATTGCTTCGTATTTTGGCCCCAAGAAGCCTTTGCTCAGGTTCCCATTCACGAAATACTCTATCGGAACAACAGTATAGAGTAGGTCAAACATCTCCCACTTTCTCATGAATTTCTCGAGGTCAAAATCACCGTTGACAATGAATAATTCAACAACGTTTGCTGATCCAATATCAATTACAGTGTAATTCTTCTTCGCTCTGAACTTTCTAAGCTGGGTGCTTTCCCTCGAGACTCCGATCTTAAGAAACGGTATTGGGAATTCGGGGCTGGATATTGGGTCTGCCATCTTCACAATGGGGAAATCATAGTACTCGTGAGGCTCAGCGAGTCTTTTGAAGTGAAGCTTTGAAGGTTCATCGCCTTTTCTGTTATGATATGTAATCTCCCAGTCCTTCAGATGAAAGTTCTCATCATGTGGCTTCCAAAAGCATTTCTTGTTCATACGGTACATTCGCAGCTCATAGTCATTACCAACCACGCTGATCTTGAAATCATATTCGCTCCCGGCTGGAAATGGGATGATTCTCAGAAGATCAAAGTCCTTATATCGAATGCAAACTCTATTAGCCATACTAGTAACTCCTTGAAAAATACCTCAAATAAGCTTCCCATAAACGTCTTACGCTTAAAAGGGATCGCCGTTTCGAACACCAAGAGCAATTAACCGACTTGCCATTGTTACACCTTCTCAAGATAGAGAGGATTCATGATTCAGGCGAGGTCCTAATCAAAACTATGCTGCAACTATGAACTTCTTCCGCGTGACCAAGAAACTTGTAATACTGATTACTTTGTTTCAGAGAGCTATTATGGTATACCTAAACCATCTACAACTGAAAACCCACGATGATTTCTGCTATTTTCTTTCCAGCTCTTCCATCTCCATAAAGGTTTGCTGGAGCATTAGCTGGAGCTTCGTGACTGAAAGCTTTGTCAATGATCAGATCTTTATCAGCATCCACAAGAACATTCCAGTCCGCTTCAACAAGTTCTATCCAACCGGTATCGGGCATCATTACCAGAGCCGGTACCCCGGCAAAATAAGCTTCTTTCTGGAGACCGCCGCTGTCGGTGATTACCTTCTTCGAGCCGATGAGCAATGACATCATATCGCTGTATGGAAGTGGATCAAGTATCGTGATGTCTTTTGTCAGATCTTCATAACCATTCACAGATATTGCCTTTCTTGTTCTGGGATGAATCGGCAAGACGACTTTGATCTTTTTGCTCACTTCATTCATAGCTTCGAGGATATTTTTCAGCCTTGATCTATCATCTGTGTTGAAATCGCGATGCAGCGTTGCCAGAATATACTTTTCTCTGACTAACGAGTAATTGGACAGAGTCTTGCTGATATCGAGACTCTCTCTCATCTTTACGAAGAGATCGTACATTACATCGCCGACGAAGTGAACGCCTTTGGTTATTCCCTCTTTCTCTAGATTATCAACAGCTTTCTCTGTTGGACAGAATAGAAGCGAAGAGATATGGTCGGTAACGACCCTGTTTATCTCCTCAGGCATATCCTTAGGGTGTTGCCTCAGTCCGGCTTCGACATGAGCTACTGGAATCTTCAATTTGGAACCGACAAGCGCTCCTGCAACAGTCGCATTTGTATCGCCATAGACCATTATCATATCTGGCCTTTCTTTCAGAACAACTTCTTCGAGCCTGAGCATCGTTGTTGCAGTCTGATAAGCATGAGAACCAGAACCTACTCCTAAGTTGTAATCGGGAGTCTTGATACTCAAACCTTCTATAAAAACATCTGACATGTTCGCATCATAATGCTGGCCGGTATTGACAAGCACTTCATCAATACCTGCTTTTCTAAGTTCTGCTCCTACGATCGCTTCTTTAATGAATTGCGGACGAGCTCCAATCAGAGATAGTATGCAGATAATTACAGGCCTCCTTTCGATTGTTCTTCAATCCATCGTATCTCATTATCAATTCGTTCATCCCAAGTGCCCAATTTACTAAGAATTAGATTTCTTGCTGCCGTTCCTAGAGCAGTTTTTACATCAGGATTGTCGATCAAGTATTCTATAGCAGTAGCAGCTTCGTCGCTATCTTCGACAAGTTTTGCTGATTTCTTATCAAAAAAAACTGTTGTCATACCGTTATTTCTTAATACTGGAGTTAGTCCGTAGAGACACGCTTCAAACGTTGTGTTACCTAACTGGCCTAAGTCCATCATTGATATATATATATCTGATAGTCCTAGCCACAATCCCATTGTAGATCTATTGACAGATCCTATGAAAGCAGCTTCATTTCCAACAGAATCCTTTACTCTATCTTTCATAGAATTTAGCAAGGGGCCATTTCCAACGAAGAGAAAGAATACATCCTTTCTCTTTCTATCTAGAACAAGTGTTTCTAGCGTTTTAATCGCGAGATCATTTCGCTTCCATTCGGCAAATCGATTTGTGGAAATCACTACCGTCACCCCGTCAGTTCTGAGTTTGGAGATGAATTCATACATCTGAAGATGCTCGTTACTCAAAGAATCTTCAGGAACAACATGTTTCTTCGAGAAATCCTCTACACCATTCTTGGAGAAAAAGAGACTTCTGTAATCAAATCTCATTGCTTGAATTAACGAGTCCCCTCTGGTACCGTCATCAGTAATTACTATTAGAGGTCGACGCCTCTGTGAATTTCGAGAAAGTCTCACAAATGATAAGTACTCAAACAAATGCTTAAGAATTGAAGATAGTTCAACTTCTCCTTTCTCATTCGACATAAGATTCACTCCCATGAATCTCCAAATCTGGGGAATTTCTGAGCATTTTTTTGCAGCTTCAATTCCCATAGGTGAAACCGCATATATCAAGGCTGGATTATAGACAGCCGACAATTCAGCAAGCATTGACGATGCTTTCTCATGCCATTGGGTCTTTTCTCTTAGCCACAACAACTTATTCGCACGCCGTTCATATATTGACTTGAATGCGTCAAATTCCTCTGACTTATCATATCGCCGGATCGCAAACTGATATATCTTAATGCCATCATGATCAAAGACTACTTCTTCAGTATTTGAGCCAATTACTAGCTTGACATTATACCCATTACGAAGGAATCCTTGCATTGTATAATATAAAGTTGGCATCCCCACGTGTTTTCCATCTGTCCAGAGCCAAGGACTAATGAATATGACTTCTTTCTTCAAAATGTCTCTCCTATGATAATTGCTGACCTGCCTTAGTATCTTTGTTTTCGGCCAGTGTAATCGCTAGAAACATTGACACTCCCATCATATTATAAAGCCAACCTATGTCTCCGAGGAAAAATCCGAGGCCTAGCCACATAAGAAAAACATATAGACTCTTTCGACACATGTGAAGGGCACAAGACAGAAGTGCAATCCATGTGAAAAAACCCGCTATACCTATATTGGAGAGGAGGCTGGGTAAAAAGCCATGCGCATTTGTTGAACCCAGCCCGATCCCAAAGATGGGACGTTCTAAAAACTGCTTAAGAGAACTTTGTATGCTATAAAAACGAACTGATTCAGACCCTAATGATGGTCCAACTCCAAGCAAACCTGCAGCTCTAGACACGTAATAATTGAGCAAAGGAATATAGTCCAAAAGTACCCTGATAAGACCTGTTACCACGAGCAACACAACTCCAACACGAAGCAGACTTTTGAGTTTCCCGTATCTTGATGTTACGATGAACCTGTAAAACCTCAAAACGAACCAGTAAGCTACTATCATAAACCCTGCCAAAGATCCACTAAGCAGAAGAATCACGACTGATGATATCTGCAAAACCAGAAACATGATGCTCTGTGAAGTGCTTAGTACAAGAACTGTCAACCCAGGAATGAAACTCATAGCAAAATGTGAAGGCTCTTTCATGAATGCCTGCAAAACGTAACTTCCCGCCCTAACGGCAATTCCGTGAAACTGAGAAGCCCCGCTGCCAAAGAGATTTAGACACAATGTTTGTAAAGCAGGCCTATGTAGAAATTGCTTCAATGCTAGATCGATAAAACCCAATGCGGTTTGAATTGTTGTAATCATTATAATAGCTCTAACAAGTTCTTTTCTTTCGCGGTTTTTGTTTGTGAAATCAGCCAAAGCAACCATTACCAAAACAAAAAGGACAACGCAAAGCAATCTTTCGCTGTTCTTCGAGGAAAACTTCACAGGCTCAAGAACGAAAGCTCCCGCATAGAGAGAATCCCAATTACCGCTAATCGGCATAACCAAAGTATTCAATGGTTCCATTACAAGAAAATATTGGCCAAAAGCTATGGCAGCAAGAAACAGCATTGCTCTCAAAAGAAGATTGCTATTTATCCTACCGAAGCCCCCGGAAACGAGCCATGTAGCTATGAAGCAGATCATTAGAATCTCCTCATATTCTAGAACTACGGAACCTACTTTTATGAAGTATCCGCTATTTACAAGAAGTGCAAACGCAAGACTATCTAAAAGAAAGTAGAAGGACACTCTTCTGAGATCCTTCAAATAGAACAGTTGAAGACATACGATTATAGCCACCAAGAACGTGCCAGGTTTGACCATTGCTTTCCCTTCCTGTGCTAGAATTTGACGACCAGAAGCATCTACATACCTTGTGTTAGTCTATTCGTATAACCCGCATGGAATGTTGCTTCTTCCGATTCTGCAAATGACGGCCATAATGAGACTGATTAATTGCTTCCAACCGTCTGAATTATCTTGATTTAGAGGATCATACTGTACTCTTTTGCCCTCGAAACAGCGGACAACTGCTTCCAACCATTCTTCAACATCCTCTTCTAAGAACGTCGCTCCACTATAGCTTTTAAGAACATCATGTGAATATACTTTGTCGAGTACAAGAACTTGTTTTCCCAATGAAGCGGCCTCTATTAATGGCAATCCAAAGGTCTCAAGTTTTGATGGGAAGAGAACTATGTCTGATTGAATATACTCTCTAAGCATTTCATCTTTGCTTAGGTAGCCCTTCCACTCAATTCTCTCATCAACAGAAAGTTTTTTGGACAGACGATAATAGTATTTCGTTATTCTATTATCATCAGGATTGCAGGTGAATGCGAGTGTAATCCTAGGATATAGCTCTGGCTTTTTCTTTTTTATTGTCGATAGTACTTTGATAAGCAACTCATGATTTTTGTACGAAGCACTTGCAACTGCCGGATAGAAAAGATAGTAACTCTTGTTGTTTACGCACCGCAATTCTTCTCCAGCTAATGGTTCAATATTTGGCCTAATGACATGAATCTGGTTCTTTGAAATCCTTAGTTTCTTGCTCACTGCTTCTTTCATCCAGTTACTTTGAACAACAATAGTTGAATCTCTCTTTATTGACCACATCATCCATTTTTCGATTCCCCAAGTGTACAACCTAGTCTTCCATTCAAACCACTTGAAATCATTGAAATCACCATAAGGTAGAGATTGATGAATATAAATTATCTGGCAAATTTTAAGGTAACGAAAACCCACACTCATTAATGATACAGCTAACAAGGGCTTAATATGACGGTCTTGCAGCCACTTACAAATGCCGTATGTATCCCACCAGATACGCTTTCTCCATTTTTTCGCGTTTACCTTTACTATTTCAATGTGCTCACTATTGAATTCATTAACAAGATCGTTTGAGACAAATACAATCCATCTATATGATTTTGCCATTTCATTGTTTTTAAGTTCAGTTAGAAATTGTCTAAGAATAGACAGTGCTCCACTCGTAGAAGCTGCAACGTCATTAACAATTATTGTCTTCAAATTAACTATTAATCCTCCTTTAGCAAAGCCCTAGACTGTCAATCAAGAACCGACTCTGAATTATTCTGAACCTTTTTCGTGAAACATTTTATCCAGACAATACCCAGACATAGCATCATTTATCGCCATGATTTGGCAACCATATTATGGGTACTATCGATCATCTAATCTCAATAGTATTCGATCACAAATACATTTCTGGCTAAACTACGCCTGCAATATCAAGATAAACCTTGTCTCCTTCCCTTCGAAGTACTTTAATTGCTTCAAGGAGATCTAGTATTCCTTTTGAGTCCATTAAGTTGCTCGGATAAGCAATCCTGATTGTATTGTCGGTTTTGTATTTCTCAATTTTCTGCCTTATTTCTTCCTCAGTAGCAAAAACCTCATCCTCTACACCATTCTCGCAAACAAAGATCTTTTCATCAGGAGCAAGACCCTCAAACATACACCGCAAAGAAGGACCCAAAATTATTGTCCCTGCTAGGTCTCTCAAGCTTTTATCAACGATTCTTTTCTTCCATCCTCTAAGTCCATTATACATAGTTCGGAAATATCCCCCATGGATGTGGATATAGCGCGGGATCTTTCTAATGCGTGCCGCCCACATGAATGGAGTGTATTTCATGTAACCAAAAACGCTTTGACCAGGTGTAATGTAGACTACTTCCAGATCCTTCGAAAAGAGAATCTTGAAGCTTCCTTTAAACAATTGGACTAAGGAAAACAGTGACTTTCGCCATGTAAATTTCCCCTCATCTGCAAAATTGCCCATTCTTTTCAAGATATTAGTATTGAGCCAATGAACGTTATTTTTCTTTGACATTCCTTCCCAGAGCATATTATTCGCATTTGTCATTCCATTGACTGGTGGAGGAAACGGCCCAATAATATGCACATTCAATACAAGTACCTCCCTTAAGGAAGAAATCTAGTCTATTGCGTTTTTTGAATTCGTCAAAGCTTGTCACACCACCCGAAATGTGGTCGAAAGCGTTCAATAAATCTCTCGTAATTTGTTTCTTTGAATCCATCTTTACTATCCAATGCAGTTATTCTTATGCTATCTGATAGAAATCTGGTTAAGGGTAAAGAGCTCATGGAAAAGGCATGCCTAATTGTTGGAATCTTAGAAGGATCGAAACCCATCAATATAGCACCCGTGAAATCAAGAACAGCGGGATTAACAGAGAAGAGGAGCACTCCGAAAGGTTTTGGTGTTGGTTCCATTGGTCCATCATCTTCTCCAGCGATAATGCCATCGCTAATGCAGACGTACTTCTGCCTTTGAACTGTTTCGGAAAGTGATCCGTCAAGTCTCGAATAAAGAAACGCTCTCTGGATATCTAGAGTCATTCGCCAGACAGTATCGTTACCCCACCAATTACCACCTCTTATTGTCTTGCTTGAATCACCAAATACTTCTTTTCCAAGTTTCTTTAGCAAAGTAAGAGGTATGTTCATTGGATATGGAACAAGAGTCACAAACCTTCTGTATAAACTAACACTTTTTCTCTCGATGCTAACCTTGGTGGTTTTTTCTGGGAATTCATCTCCTCCATCTTCTGGTGAGCCTTCTCTGTGATGGGGCAAATAGTTTTTGTCACCGTTTATTCCCACAAAGTTTTTCAGAGCAAGGGTTATTCCTCCCTTTTTGTGAGTCTTAATCTTCGAAATATTTACAACCATGTCTGCTGACAAAACGGATCTGCTTAACAAATACTCGTGAATTCCGCTCTTGTGATGTTTTCTCAGTTCTTCGACATCGTAATCAGCACCATAAAGATTAGTGCAGTCCTGGTCAGCAAATAGACTTTTGTCGCCAAGATTCACAATGGAATACCCTTTAGGGTCTCCACTCAGTTTCGTTCGCTTGACTACAGTTCCATTGACCAACTTCCATTCCTCTCTTCTAAGGTCAAGGAATGTGAAGCTGATTTTCGGAAAGAGTGAACGCAGGTCATCAAGATAGTTCATCAACTTTGTGTTTCGAAGGATTGCTTGCATAGATGAATCAGTTTGGGGAGCATCGGCAATAACTATTTTCCCGCCTCTTCCTAGACTTTCTGCTACTAAGTATGCAGTGGCCGCAATTATCGAAGGATGTGTAAGAACTGACTCCCACTCCCCTTTGATCTTGAGGTTCTCTTCTTTCACAAAGTTGGGTTTAATCAGAACGGTCATACCCGGCTCAACAATGCCTAAAAAAGGGTTTTGATATTCAGTTCCCAACACCTCTGACAGGCCACTTCTTAGACCCTTCATAAGTTCCGAATTTTTCCAGTCAGATGGGTACTTGGAATCTAGATTCCCTATCACCACGCTTCTCGGATTGTCAATTATATCCATCGAAATCTCCCCGAACAAAAGAAATCACGCCTCTAATCTTACCGGAACGGTCCTGCTCCAGATGTTTAACTTCTTCAAATGTGACTTCTGTTGAATCACCAAGCCGATCCTTTATTTCACTTTCAATTTTTTGTCTTGAATCGAAACGTTTCCCGTTAAGGACGTACTTTATGAGAAGCTTTCCAAACTCTTTCTGAACAATCTGAGCACCAGCCAGATCCTCAGCATCCTTGAATATATGATCTAGCCTACCGACAGGTCTTTTGTCCTTAGTATAAATAATGTCGTCTCTGCGACCAATTATCCTCTTTATAAAAGCCCCTGGCCTTCCGCAACCACAAGGCCTGTCATCAATCTCTACAAAGTCATCGGTCTTGTATCTTATTAGGAAGATCGAATCGTTCAAGAAACTAGTACCCAAGATGTGAGCCATGGAACTCTCTTGCGACTCGCCAAGCGGCTCAAACTCAGCGTATGAATATTCATAAGCATTGTGGTACGAGCCTTCACTACACTGATAAACTAGCGCTGACTGCTCACCATTTGTGTAAGAATCATACACTTTGCAGCCGAAGGCTTTTTCAAGAGATTCACGTTGCCACTCATAAAGGCTTTCAGAAGAGGGAAAAACCGCCTTCAATCTAATCTCTTCGCCTACACTGAGCATGTAATTTGAAATCACTGTAATAGCTGAAGGATATCCTACAATGAAATCGTACTCTCCATTCTTGAGTTCTTCAATGTAATGGGGAAGATAGTCTTCACGAAAATGGAAAATCGAAAACAGAGTCTGATTCATTGGTTCATTAAACCTCCAAAATGGTGGTGAAACCTGTTCAAAAGGAACGATCTTGTTTCCATTGAACGTACCATACTTAGATCCAAAAGTCACAGCGTGATACCTTCTAAACCAAATGAAAGCAAACTCAGCAGCAATAGCGTCATTTGACCATGGAAAGCGAAACCCAGCTCCAGTTGTTCCGCTGGTGTGAACCATTTCATAGTCCTTCTTCCCTTGCTTTCTATTTAGGAAGGCCCTCTTATTCTTAAGAACAAGCTGTTTATCAATCTTTGGGAGCGATTTTAAAAAGATTTCAGGATCCCTTTTGATGCACTTCAGTGGATCTATACAAATCTTTTTCATTTCTTGTTCCCAGAAATCACTGCACAAAAAAGCTTTCATAAGATATTCCTCAAGCTTACTTCTTCTATACTCCTTCAAAGACTCAGATGACCATCTTGCTGAGTTACTGAGTAATGTTGCCCAGTGAAGAAACCTGGTGTTGAAATAACGGCTTCTCATTCTTCGCTTTCCTTCTAATGAAACAACCATGTTTTGCAATCTGAGGGGCAGCACTGAATACAGATTCATCGAGATTCAGGTCTCCCAACAGTCATTAAAGAAGCTAGGCTAGTCTCGATGTCTTGAGAAATGTCAGATCTTTCTGATTTATCCAACTGCATTGTTTTCGCCATTGAGTAATACTCCTCAACAAATCCCTTGTCCTGTTCCATTTTTCTAAGTTTCTTCTTCTTGTTTCCATATACAGTTGCAGATACAAAGTTGTCTATCTCGCCGACATTTCCGTTGCAAAATACAGTTACCCTTTCTTTTGGGAAGGATTTTGAACCCATGGCTGTGTATATTATGTTGGCTACCGATCCGTTCTTGAATGTCACGTTTATGGATACATTATCGGAACTAGAGTAATAATCAGTGTTCCCTATAATAGCGGCAGTGTTCACTGATTCTGGTAATGAGCCAGTCAGGAAAACTGCGAGATCGATGAAGTGGCACACCTCGCCGATTATTCTTCCACCTCCGACTTCCGGGTCTTGCGTCCAGTGTTCTTTGGGAATATATCCCGCGTTTACTGTGTATTGAATAATGCAGGGATATTTGTTGGTACTCATATTTTCTTTTATGAACTTGGCAAACGGTGAATGCCTTCTGTTAAAACCTACAAAGACATGCTGGTTGTTTCTTTCATAAGCTGCCTTGACTTCTTCAAGTTGTTCCATCGTTATCGCCAGAGGCTTTTCAACATACACATGCTTCCCGGCATCAAGAGCCTCTACAGTGAATTTGGCATGAGTATTGTGAGGAGTGGCGACAACAATAAGATCGATATCTTTGTCTTCCAAAAGCTTTTTATAATCTGTTGTCGAGTACTTGAATCCAGTATTCTTGATAACCTGGCCTGCTGTTGTACCGGATGTCGTTGCCAAGCCAACAAACTCATATTCTGGAATCTTCGACATATTTGGGATTATTACGGCTCTCGCAAAGTTACCTGCCCCAATTAATCCGACACCGATTCTTCCTGTCGTTTTCTTGAAAGTCTTTGATTTGGAAAGCGCAATAGTCCTGTTTGTCTTTTCTGCTCTATCTGGATATTTTATTAGTACTCCTACATATTTCTCATTATTAGGATTATCCGTTATAAGTTCATATGCTTTCTCAGCGTTTGTAATCTCAAATTCATGGGTGATTAGTTCATTGACAGTAATTCTCCGACTGGATAGCATATGGATGAACTCTTCCATGTTTCTCTTCTCAGTCCATTTCACGTAACCAATAGGATAGTCTATTCCCTTTTCTTCGTAATTAGGATCATATCTCCCAGGGCCGTATGAACGAGAAAGCCTGAAAGAAAGCTCCTTCTGATAGAAAGGTCTTCTTGGTATATTCATCTCGGTTACACCAACCATAGATATAATAGCCCTGTCACGCGCTATTTCTGCTGCGAACTCAACAGGTTGATTTGAATTAGCAGCTGCAGTAATAACTACCGAGTCGGCTCCATGTCCAGTTACTGCCATTATTTCATCGACCGCATTATCGGAACCGCTATTAACAAAGGCGTCAATGTATCTATCTTTTTCAGTAAGTGCGAGATTGGCTTTAGATGAATCGATGTCTACTCCAATAACCTTGCAACCGGCCGCTTTAAGAATTCTTACTGCCAACTGACCGAGTAATCCGAGTCCGATAACTGCGACCCAATCACCAAAGCTCACTTCTGCCTGCCTTATTCCTTGCATAGCGATTGCTCCAAGAGTTACAAAGGCCGCTTCCCTTACGTCAGCAAACTCCTTCGGGATCTTGACTAACAGATTCTTAGGAACATAGCACACTTCGGAATGATTGGCTGTTTGACCAGCGCAGGCTACTATATCGCCGATTGCTATATCGCTCATATTGGAGCCAACCTCTATTACCTTGCCAACCATACTATAACCAAGTGGTAAAGGTTCGTCCAGTTTTCCAAAAGCCGCTTTGACAGTTGTCAACACACCATCTGTTTTCATCTTGTCGAGAACTTTCTTTACCTGATCGGGTCTCTCTTTTGCTTTTCCTATCAAGCCCTTCTTGCCAAAATCCATGAGCATTCTTTCGGTGCCGGCTGAGACTAAAGAGTAGAGTGTCTCGACAAGAACACCATCTTTCTTGCAAGCTGGAGCTGGGACTTCCTGTATAAGAGGCTTTCCTGTTTTAACGTCCATGAAGACTTCTTTCACTTCATCTCACCAACCGCATCGAAGAATGGTTTTTGTTTTATTCTGTCCTTGTATCCGTCTTTGAACTGATTGTGTGGCACTGCATAAACTAGATAATCAGAATGATCGATCAGTTCATCTAATTTCAGGTTTGCTATTGAGTTTATCTCAGACTGTTCTGAATTAGGTTCACATGCAATTACATTATACCCGAGTTTCTTAAGTTCTTTGGCGATTTCAAGTGCCGGGCTTTCTCTCAGGTCGTCAATATTCGATTTGTATGCAAGGCCAAGTACTCCTACAGTTATCTTCTTGCCTAAGAATGTTTTCTGGATATCCTCAACTACTTTCTTTACTATCCATTTTGGTTTGTAATCGTTCGTCTCTCTCGCAGTCCTAATTAGTCTAGCAGTCTTCGGGAATTTCTCAACAATGAACCAGGGATCGACCGCAAGACAGTGACCACCGACACCGGCTCCTGGGCTGAGTATATTCACTCTCGGGTGCTTATTTGCCAGTTGAACGAGTTCCCATACATCTATTCCCAGTTCATCGCATATCATGCTCAGTTCATTTGCAAAGGCTATGTTTATATCTCTGAAGGTGTTTTCTACAAGTTTGCACATCTCGGCAGTAATGGTATCTGTAAGGTAGATATTGCCTCCGGTGACTATGGAAGAGTACAGTTCTTTTGCCAATTCTCCTGCCTTCTTGTTTGAAACTCCAATTATCCTGTCATTGTTTCTCAGTTCATGGAGTATCTTTCCCGGAAGGACTCTTTCGGGACAATGAGCTACAAGAAAGTCTTCGTTTATCTTTAGGCCGGACTCTTCTTCGAGAGTCTTTCCCATTATGTCATCTGTAGTTCTTGGAGGGACTGTTGATTCGAGGATAACAAGATCGCCTCTCTTCAAGACTTTTCCGACTTCTCTCGATGCTGACTCAACATAAGAGAGATCGGCGAACTTTTCTTCGTGATCTTCTTTGAAAGGTGTGGGAACACAGATGATAAATACATCCGATTCTTCAAGAGTGTCTGTTGGAATCAGATTGCCTGAATCAAGGACACTTTTGAACAAACCCTGGAGATCAGGCTCGACTATGTGTATCTTTCCTCTCTTGAGAGTGTCTATCACTCTCTTGTTCACGTCAAAACCTTTTACATTGTAGCTAGCAGCGGCGAACATCGTTGCCGTTGGCAGTCCTATGTAGCCCATACCTATGATTGAGATTTTTGTGGATCTATTTATTGTATCCATTGTATCCTCCGACTCTATTTGAACTGGAATTCTGCTTCAATATTTATCTCTTTCCGCGAGCACTTCTGTATTTCAATTTGCAGAGTTTTTTTGCTAGAAAGATTGCCATAGCGTTCTGAAAATGGCGTATCAAAGATCTTGGTTATTAAGGTTTCGTTAGTGTTTAGTCGCACACTTCCCAGCAAACCTTCTTTATTCAAGATACTGAACTCGTTTTCTCCGGTCTTCTCCAGAGAAAGCTCAGGTGAGAAATGCCAGAATACCTTTATCGTACCTGTCCCTTTCCCTTCGATGCAGTCGTTGACCATTAGTGTCTTCAGATCTGAGGAACCAAATATCCTTCTGCTATGAACTAGGTCAATACGCCTGTATCCATCATGCGTTCCAAAAAACTCGAAACCCTTGGAGTTCTCGTCAAGATTCCACTCCGTCACTCTGGCTGGCTTATGCCATCTGAAGGTTGTCCATTGTTTTGTTTGATCTAAATCGTTGATGCTGATCGTGTTATGAGCAGCAGTGCTTCTGAAATATCTCCTTTGCTCAGGTACGTTGTTGTATCTGTATGTTCCACTATCTATTAGTACGTTTTGACCGTTTATTGAAAGTTCTATATGAAACAGATCTGAGTGTGCATGCCAGTTGTGCGGTCCAAACTTCACCACAAAATAGCTATCGTCTCGATTCCAACCGGTTCGATATGCAAAAAAACCGCCTTCTTTGAAGAGATAACTTTTCTTTGGTTCAAGTTCTTTGAGACTTGCCCATTTTGAAGCAGCATCCTTTACGAGCAACTCCGCCTCTGTAGACAACTCTTCAGCTCCCATTTTGAAATCCGGCCGGTCGAATATCACTGCCAGAACTGATAGGACTGCTTTGTAATCGCCATTTAATACATCGTTGTGCAGTCTAAAAACACAGCCTAAGTCATCATCACCGATTGATGACCAAGAACCGTCGGGCTTTTTAAGAGCCAATACGAAATCTCCAGCCTTTTCGAGCACAGGTGCTTCAATACCGAGGAAGAGATTAGCCAAAAGAACAAACTCAAGAGAAAACTTATGATACCTAACTGATTGTTCAACATTAACACCATCCGTATAGAACTGTTTTTTCATTTCTTTCTCAACTCTCTTTGAGAGTTTAACAGCATCCTTTCTATTCATCATTGTCGAAAGAATGGCAAGGGCAGTCAGTTCTCCGAGATAGTGATTGTTTCTGATCGCATTTTTCGATAACCAAAGCATTTTCTTGAGATACAGATAGTGATTGTACAGGTGGTCTTCGAGTTTCTTCTTACCAGTAATACTAAAGATTAAGCTCAGGTTTACGGCTCTTATAGCTACATCTAGACCAACGGCCCACGCCAGGCCATTAGGATATGGGTTCTGATCTAGCCATTTGATAACTTTTTCAATGACCTCGCTTCTTTCTGTTTCACTTTCCTTGACTAAAACTGCGGGTAACAACTGCCAACCCCTTGCGATTTCCCAGAAATCTTTCGGATCAAAGCCCTTCCAGGATGCTTTCCAAAAGGGAACAGAAGATTGTGAAGCATTATCAAGGCTTTCATCAGTAATTTGCGTTCCAAATACCCATGAGTTGCCACTAATTTGTTTCAACGAATCTCTATTTTTCAGCTCATGAATCTCCAGCTTCTCAAAATGCGGTTCATTGGTATTACTGTACTTACGATATATTACAGAGTAAACACCTGTTTTTCTGAATACCTTATCGATAGCCTTTGCTGAAAGAGTTCTTATCATTCAACTGATTCCTCAATTTCGTCTGCGAATCGATTACTAAGAACACTCCTCAAATATTTTTCTTTTAGTTTTTCGGTACTTTCAAGTCCATTCAGTTTTCGTGGATTTTTAAGCGCCTCATGAAGAACATCGAGTGATGCCAGAAGGGAATGTACATCTCCCGGTTCAAACGCAAGATACGGCCCCTGAAGCTCATTCATGATCTCTTTTGCTACTCCTTGAAGACCGTATAGAACTGGTTTGCCCGTGGCAACGTATTCAAATATCTTAGATGGGATTGTCTTCTTAAACATTTCTATGTTCTTCAAATGCACGAAAAACGCATCAGTTTCTGCATAGTATTTAGCCAATTCCTCACGACGTACTGGTTCGATGAGTTCAATATTGTGAATACGTGATTCTCTGATTGCAGACACAATCTTTGCCTTCTCAGATCCGTCACCAATTAATCTGAATCTGAAATTACCATTACACTTTTCTGCGGCCCTTAATAACACTTCGAGATTTTGTGCTATTCCTAAATTCCCAGCATAGGTGATTGTAAACGGTTCTTTTGCGACTTTCCTGCCAGTGTTCTGTAGCTCACTGAAAAGCTCATCGTCGATTCCGTTTGTTATCAACACGGGAGACTTATTTGAGATTTCTTTAATATGTTCCTCGAAGGCTGGAGAATTAACAATTATTCTGGTTGACTGTTGATAGCATTTCTCTTCAACTCGCTTGAGAGTCTTATAGACGAAGGACCTTCTCGTTGCAATGTTAAGGTCAATCATCACATCAGGCCAAAGATCCCTGATGTCAAGAACAAAAGGTTTCTTACCTTGCTTTGCTGCCTTCGCCGCGGCATAAGCAACAAGAAGCTGAGGTGATGTCGCAACTATTACATCACAATCTTTCGCTAGTTTTTTTGCTTCTTTCGTCGCTTTTCTGAAAAAACCAAAGTAGCTCAATCCTCTTTGAAGGAGATCCTGCTTTTGCTGAGGGACAGGAATCCTGATTATTCTCTCACGGCTCGAGTTGTCCCCTGAACTGTCCTTTCCGATAGAATCATATCTGTTTGGTGTACCAGAAATCACAAACACCTCATGACTTCGCGAGATTAAGGTACTTACAAGAGCCTTCATTCTGAATGATCCTGCACCTAGATCCGGAGGATAGTTTTGGGTAATAACTAGAATTCTCAATCTACTTACTTCCCCTCATTCCGAGCATTGTCTCAATCGTTTTTAAGGTGATCTCAAGATCAAGTCTGAAGCTCTGGTTTTTTATGTAGTATAGATCGTATTCTGTCTTTCTCTTGTAATCCTCCATAGTCGATGTGTGTGGATAATTTATTTGCGCCCAGCCGGTGATTCCAGGTTTAAGCCTATATCTATATGAATAGTAAGGTATGCTCTTCAGCGCCTTGTTATGATAGTTTTCCATTTCAGGCCTTGGTCCAATGATTGACATGTTCCCTTGGAATACGTTAAAGAACTGAGGAATTTCATCTAAGCGGGTCTTTCTAATGAACTTCCCGATCTTTGTCACTCTACCGCCAATAGTCTCGTTTGGATCTTCAAGTTTGTTCAGATCTTCTTCGGAAACGTTTGTAAGGCTTCTGAACTTCTTGAACGTAAAAGGTTTCATGTGAAGCCCTATTCTCTTTTGCTTAAATACAAGGGGCCATCCAGACTCTATAGGAATAGCTACAGAAAGGAATAGCAATAACGGAGAAGTAATAGTCAAACCGATTGCCGAAAGTATCAAATCAAAGACTCTCTTTTTCTGAGAAATGTGGATATCAGTAAATGCCACGTCATAGTAATCTCTGAAAATGTCTATCAGCTCGAGTGGAATACGTTTTAGCGAGCTTTCAACTACAATCGGTAAGTACTCTATAGTGTAACCATTTGCTTCACCTTGGCCCAAAGGATCTTCGACACTTCTGGCCAACTTTGGATCGCCTATGAGTATCGCATCGAAGGGCTTCACATCTTCGAAAGAGATAGCCTCTGTGAGCGTCGCTACCGATGGGTTCATGTAGGAATAGATTTCGATCTTGCCCATCGAGGCCTTTTTGACTTCTTCGAGTATCGGGCCGAGCTCTTCTTCTCTGCCTATTACTAGATATCTTCTCGGCGGGAGATGCTTTATCGTGTATCTCATAAGCACGCATGATAGGAAGGGGAAGATTAATCCTGAGACGGCTGCTGTCACGAAGAATGTAAGCCTAGGGAGGCGCGGGGTGAAGAAGACTATCGGGATGAGAGCAAAGAGAACCCCGAGAACTGTGCCAGAGATATATGAGACGATGCATGAGTTTAGAGAGTAGGTCGTTAAATTATCGAAGCCTCTGAAGGCGTATATGCCGAGCATGATAGCTACATTGAGTATAAGAGCTTGAAAGGCAAATCTGGGAGTCCATGTGAGTGTAAGTGACTGGATGAAGAAAAGGGCAGCGAACAGAAAAGAAGCGACAAGGTACTTCAGTCTTGCTATTCTTCTTGACACAAGTACCCCCTCCTGATTTTATTTAATCTAGTGATTAAATACGGTAAACAAGAAGAACGAGGATTTCTCATTGTTCGCCTTACGTGTTGTTAATACTCGGTTTGCAAGCTATTCGATTTGCCTTACGTATGTTAACATTTCACAATCTTATTCGCAAGTAATTCGACATCCGTTTATCGCTGATTAGGTTCATTTATTATCCTTGACAATCAATTATAGATTCTATCCGTAGATGAGTCAATATTGTGGCAGAGAAGGGAATGTAAAGATTCTTGTGGAGATGACGCAAGGCTGCCTTTGGCGGGAAGCATCTCAAGTCCACCGTCAACGGTCCGCCGTCCTCCGCACGTCAGTTGCAAGTTCCATGATGCATGTCATAAAAGCAAAAGCTAAAAAAACTGTTCTTCCAGTACGCGAAAAATGGGACAGACCAAAGGAAGCGGTCAGTCCCTATTTTCGCTTCTCGTCTTCTCGTGAGCGAAGCGAACGTCTCCACAGTGCTCTTTCTCGATCGAATGGTCTTAGCGGTGAACGGGTTCATGATCTTGAACGGTCAACGGCGAATCATGTTTTAGAGCGTTCAACGGGTCTTCGTTTTTAAGCGTACAGCGGTTCTTCCAGCGATCAGCGGGTCCTTGTTCTTAAGCGTTCAGCGGTTGCTAAGTGCGAGATCCCGTGCAGGTGCATCACGGGATGACTGAAGAGGCGCTCATCAGGGCAACCTCAAGGGATGACACTCCTTCGCGTCATCCTGGCGTGCTTCAGGCCAGGATCTCGTTCTTGAACCGAGAACGAGAGAACGAGAAGACGCTTTGAGTTTGAGATGAAGCTTGGCGCTAAGAGCGGTCATTGGTGATACGTGGTTGGTGGTTGGCCAAGAACAAGAGCTAAAGTTCCTATCAAGTAAACAATAGCGAAATCCGGTTTGTCAAAACCAACTCAGTTCGTCGGCCTGACAATTTTCTGGGAAGGGTATGCCATGCTCTGGCAATATGACCTTGACCAAGAACAAATAACAGATCCTCGCTTTGGAACGAAGAACAGATCTTTCCTCTTGAACGGTCAACGGCGAACCATGTTTTAGAGCGTTCAGCGGAACTTCTGGCGCTCAGCGGGTTCACCGCTTTTGAGCGTACAGCGGCCTTTTCGGTGAACGGGTTCATGATCTTGAACGGTCAACGGTGAACCATGTTTTTAAGCGTTTAGCGGTTCTTCTGTCGACCCGCGAAAACTGGATCTTCCGGTTCACGACTATGCTCAGTAGTCTCTCGTAGCGAAATGCTTCTCATGTAGGCTTATTTCCCGGCCTACTTATCTTATAGTTTGGGAAGACCTCACTCCATTTTTCTGTTGTCAGCACAAGTACGTCATCAATGTACTTGATTTTCCACGGGACTTCCGTTTCTTTGTTCAATCTCTGTCTTAGACGATCCTGAAACCCTAAGATGAGCGCAGAATCAAAACTTTCATCATATTTCTCCATTCCAAGAATGACTATATATAACAATCTTCTCCGGATTTGGTTCATAAGATGAAGATAGGTGTAGGAATCTCTTCCTTTTGGGACCAGCGACTCGTTTATGAGTGTGTTTTGCTGAATCTGTCTGAGGAATTCCTCTCTCTCTTTGGCCGTTGCTCCCTTCTGGGATGGGTCTTTGACTTCGATCAGAATCGTCCTAGATTCTTCGTAGACTACGAAATCAACGAATGACATACCAATTGGCAGAGATCGCCCCTCACTATCCAGTTTTTCTACTTGGACTGCTCCGAAGTCAAATTCATAACCGCCTTCAAGGTATCGAGTCAATTTGAACACCCATTGTCTTCATAATCTGTTCGTGATACATCTTCTCATATGTAGCCAATATTGAATTCGAACCCAATTTATCGTAACTATCTTCACTCTCGCAAACTATCTCCTTTGTCTCTTTTCTTTTCAAGGAGTGGTATCTGATCCTGTCTTCCTCTTCGGCTTGAAGATCGAACTGCTTCAGTACTACATAGTCATGGGTAGCGAGAAATATTTGCACTCCTAGTCTTTGGAGTCTCAGCAGAATTCCCACAACTGAAGCTATCATTTCTGGATTCAAGTTGCTCTCTGGTTCATCCCAGAAGAGAATGGAGCCTTCCAGCAAAGTACCATTCTGGATCAAGAGCCACAGAAGCGCTAACTTTCTCAAACCTTCAGCAAGCAGAGAGAACTCGAGGTTTCCTTGTGTGTTCTTTAGGAAGAACTCCTCGTCCTTCACCGTCACTCTTCCATCCATACAGTCCTGAAGCAAAGTCAGAATCTGTTGTCGATCTTGATCGACGCGCCCTCGCAAAATAGGTTTGTAAGCTCTGTCGATGATATCTGGATAGATTTCTTCAAAATGAATCTCTCTGCTGTTATACAGTGATCTAAAACCCGGTGCGTGCGCAAGCATCTCTTTTACCGGGATGTATGCACATTCAATGGGCGTCTTCAACCACTTTTCCTGCCCCTTCACACTAGCCGACGAAGAGCTTTTGACGTGGTTAGAAAAGGAAAGCTCAATCTTGTTCTCTTTCATGTTTTCCACAACAATTGATGCGCGGCTGCTTCTCTGCTGCCTTCTCACCAGTCTACCAAGTTTCATTCCGTAAGGCAGGAAGACCCTCATAAGTTTGCTTGCAAAGTCCTCTTTTGTTCGTGTAATATCGCAAGACGCATAGATGCACTTCAAGATATGAGTTTTGCCTGTTGCGTTGGATCCAATTAAGATGTTTATTCCAGGCGAGCACTCCAGATCAAGTTTTCGAAATGCCGTGAAATTGGTGAGTGTGAGTCTTTTTATGGCGCCTTCCAACTAGCTCACCCCCTTGTAGCCAACTGATTGTATTATAGCAGAAAGCCTTAGTGCAAACGGCGGCGAAGGGCGTCGGCGATCAATTCATGACGTGATGCTGCTGCGCAGGAAGCCTCTCAGGTCAACCGTCAACGGTCCACCGTCCTCCGCATATTTCACGCAGTTGCAAGTGTCACGCTGCATGTTATAAAAGCAAAAGCTAAAAAAACTGTTCTTCCAGTACGCGAAAAATGGGACAGACATAAGGAGCCTGTCAGTCCCTATTTTCGCTTCTCGTCTTCTCGTGAGCGAAGCGAACGGCTCGATATTGCTCTTTCTCGATTGAATGGTCTTAGCGGTGAACGGGTTCATGATCTTGAACGGTCAACGGCGAACCATGTTTTTAAGCGTACAGCGGCTCTTACATTCGAGATCCCGATCAGTTTCATATCGGGATGACAGTCCTTCACGTCATCCTGAAGTGCTCCTGTTCAGGATCTGGGCTTGGGTCTCAGCGAAGGACGGGTTCATGATCTGGGACGAGTCACGAAGGACGGTTCTCCACAGCGCTCAGCGGGTTCACCGCTTTTAAGCGTACAGCGGAACTTCAGGCGTACAGCGGATCTTTGAGCGAGAAGACGCTTTGAGTCTGAGATGAAGCTTGGCGCTAAGAGCGGTTATTGGTGATACGTGGTTGGTGGTTCGCCAAGAACAAAGAGCTAAAGTTCCTATCAAATAAGGAGTAGCGAAATCCGGTTTGTCAGAACCATCTCAGTTCGTCGGCCTGACAATTTTCTGGGAAGGGTATGCCATGCTCTGGCAATACGACCTTGACCAAGAACAAAGAACAGATCCTCGCTTTGGAACGAAGAACAGATCTTTCCTCTTGAACGGTCAACGGCGAACCGAATTTCGCGAACTTGTGGATTGAGGCTCGACAGGCAAAGATCATGTTCGGCAATTCATTTCAGTTTTCCTCAGTCTGAAGTATTTCACGTATCCTCGCTCGAAGAGAAGGTAAGTCACTCACAATAACCGCCCACACTATGTCATAGTTGACACCTGAGTAGTCGTGAATCAGCCGGTCTCTTGTTCCAGCTAGTGCTCTCCAAGGAATATCGCTGTGAGCTACTGTGAAGGTATATGGAAGTTGTTTTGCTGCTTCTCCTATTATCTCAATGTTTCTGATTACTGCATCCTGAGTCTTCAAATCTGCCATGAATTCATCATATGACATATTGTCTACATAGGCTGTGATTCGTTCTATGCTCTCGACTATATCCTCAAGGATCTCAGCTATTTCTCTCCTAGACATATCTTATAGACTGCTCTATATCGTGCCTAATTCTGGCGTTTCGTATGCTTTTCAATCCACGAGGAGTTAGTAAATCAACCTTCTTTCGTACGATTCGTTCAAGCTGCTCCGCGAGCTCCATGAATTTTAAACCAGGCACCCTATCAAACTCTATGTAGATATCAACGTCGCTGTCGTCGTTCTGATTTCCTTTCACATACGAACCAAAAACCCCTATCTTCGAAACAGAAAAACGATCTCTTAGTTCGGGAAGGCTTTCACGCAATGCTTGTATAACGTTTTCTAGGTCTTGCATAGTATCACCTCACGGAAATTCTATCACACTCGCCGGAACGGTTGAGAAGAACTGTCGAAGAAACTTCAGGAAGTGATGCTAATTGATTAGACGCAAGGCGCCGAAGAACATCGGCGGACGCAATGCCGGCGAAGAACATGCCGGGACGCAAGGCTGGCGAAGATCACGCCAGGTCGCAATGCCCGCTTCGCGGGGATGAAAAACCGCTCTAAGATCAGACGCCTTGCACTGAGGAGCATCAGTGGACGCAAGGCGCCGAGAAACATCGGCGGACGCAAGGCTGGCAAGGATCATGCCAGGACGCAAGGCCCGGAAAAGCATCCGGGGACGCAAGGCTGCCTTCGGCAGGAAGCTAAGAACATAGAAGATGAACGAAAAAACACCTACTTGAAGGGGGGATTCTTCAGATGATATATTATCCTCAGCTTATTATGAGGAGGATAGATGATGGATATTGAGAATCTTGAAATCTGGAGACTCGGAGTCTCACTTGCAAAGGATGTGTATGTTATCACCGAAAAGTTCCCAAGAAGAGAGGTTTATTGCCTTACCGATCAGATAAGAAGAGCAGCGGTTTCTGTTCCCTCCAATATTGCTGAAGGTAAAGGAAGATCAACCGCAAAGGACTTCGTTCATTTTCTCAATACTGCTAGAGGTTCATTGTATGAACTGACTACTCAGCTTTACGTAGCTCGAGAAATTGCTTATCTATCAGAAGAAGACTTTTCTTCTTTACATAAACGAATCGAAGATCTATCGCACAAGATTGTTGCGATGACGAAGTACCTTAGAAGTAAGAAGTGATGCCCGGAGGAACATCCGGGGACGCAAGGCTGGCAAGGATCACGCCAGGAAGCAACAAAGCCCGCTTTTCGCTGAGCGCTGAACGCTGGGTAGAGCAAGGACCCGCTGGCTTCGCCAGGAAGTGATGCTGCTTCGCAGGAGGCGACAAAATAGCCAGTCAGGCTACGCCAGGCCAGTCTTTGCTTCGCAAAGGCCAGTTCCCCTTCGCGGGCAAAGATCAAGAACGAGTGAGAACCACTTCGCTTGTAAAACAGCGGCTCGCGAGAAAAGACTGCAAAAAACCTTCAAGCCAATTTGCCCGCCCGTCGCTTTTCGCTAGCGAACAACCAGCAACGGGGTTGTTTACCAATCCGTTCGTCTGCGTTTCTTGTAGGTTCTTTCGAGTATTGTGTAGTATATTGCACTAAGGATTGTAAGAATGTAGATGGCGATTACTACGATCCACAATTTCGGGTTTGCTTGAAGAACTTCGCCTTTTGTTAACACGCAGTAAGTCATATAGATGCTTGCTACTGCCATGCCAGCGGTAAATACAAGAAATGACAGCTTCAGGTTTTTCAACTGTGATCTCCCTCTTGGAATCAATTTCAAGACCCCTTCACCCCACGAATACTTACGTTAGTGGATAATCAATCGTTTTCTTACCCACCGAAATGAATTATATCAAATGTTGGTCGTGAAACAAATTCGAACATAAAAGAGTTACAACATCGCCGAAGAACATCGGCGGACGCAATGCCGGCAAAGAACATGCCGGGACGCAAGGCCCGCTTCGCGGGGATGAAAACCGCTCTAAGATAAGACGCAATGCCCGGAAAAGCATCCGGGGACGCAAGGCTGGCGAAGATCACGCCAGGTCGCAATGCCCGGTTCGCGGGGATGAAAACCACTTCTAGATCAGACGCATTGCACTGAGGAGCATCAGTGGACGCAAGGCGCCGAGAAACATCGGCGGACGCAAGGCTGCCTTCGGCAGGAGGCGAGGCCGACTTCGTCGGGAAGTGATGCCACCTTCGGTGGGAAGTGATGCTGGGAAGTACATCCCAGGAAGTGATGCTGGCGCTTTCGCGCCAGGAAGCTCAAGAACAAAAAAAGGAACCCCATGAGAATACTTGAAGGGTTCATCTTCAGATGATATATTATCCTCAGTTTATTTTGAGGAGGATAGTTGATGGAGATCGAAAGGCTTAATATCTGGAAGCTTGGTGTTGAGCTTGCAAAGGATGTCTATATTCTCACGGAGAAGTTTCCAAAGAAAGAGGTCTACAGCTTAACCGACCAAATACGAAGAGCTGTCGTTTCTGTTCCTTCTAATATTGCGGAAGGGAAGGGTCGCTCATCAGCGAAGGATTTCATTAACTTCCTGAGTGTTGCCAGAGGGTCGCTATATGAATTGGCAACTCAATTGTATATTGCAACGGAGATTGGACACTTATCTGAACAGGACTTTTCATCACTGAGTAACCGAATCGAGGATCTTTCACATAAGATTATAGCGATGACGAAGTACCTTAGAAGTAAGAAGTGATGCCGACTTCGTCGGGAAGTGATGCTGCTTCGAAGGAAGCCTCTCAGGTGAACCGTCAACGGTTGACGTATCAACTGGAGCTTTCTCGTGAGCCGCAGCGAGTGTCTCAAAAATGTTCTTACTCGATTGATCTTGAGGATGATCAGTAAAAGCTACAAGTGTTCTACCTCACGTAGCAGTTGTTATATAATTTGTGTGATGGCGGATAACGAGAGGCGGTTTAGATGAATATAAAGAGAATCCATATAAAAGACTTCCGAGGGATTGAAGAACTTGAGCTTGATCTTGTTAATCCATCTGGAAATTCTCTTGATTTAGTCGTGTTTGCTGGCCCTAATGGGTCTGGAAAGACGAGTGTTTTGGAAGCCTGCCTTCTCTCTCTGGGGAGAAGCGATCTATTTGGAGAGAGAACAGACAGTGACATTAGATCAGGTGCAGCAGATTTCGAGATTTTTCTGCAGATGGACTCAGGAGAAAAACTCGTGGCTTCCTCGAAGAGTCGAGAAAAGCAGATATCTCGCACTCTTCAAGGCATTGGTGTTGAGTATTTTTCTTCGTGGCGTGAGTCTAAGCTGATGGGCAGTCTCCCGATTACTGCTGGAAAGAAGGGGAAGCGTCCAAAAGCTACTGAGCAGAACCGCCTCTGGTTAATCAAGCAGCATCTTATAAACTTGAGAGCAAGAAGAGCTTTTGAATCTCAGCGGATGTTTTCAGATATCGAACCCGCGGTCTTCCAGTTGATAAATGATAGTTGGAGGGAATTCTATCCGGAAAGTGAGAACCGTTTTGAAGTTAGACCTGTCAGCGAGTCTATAGATGAAGGTTTTGATCTTTTCATTAGGGATGTCCATACTGGAGGGTTGATTCCTGTGGACGCTCTTAGCTCCGGAGAAATCGAAGTATTGACTATGATAGGCTGGTTTGCAACAAGGGAAACAGATACACATTTTCTGTTCATCGACGAGCCGGAATTACATCTCCATTCAACCTGGCATCGTGTTGTGTTAAGGGTGCTGAGAAAGCTATTACCCAAGACACAGATTATTTGCGCCACGCATTCAAAAGAAGTTCTTGATTCGGCGATGAGCTATCAGCGCTTCACATTGTTACAGCCGGATGATCCGCGAATAAAGTTGAAGGGAAAGGATTATTTGAAGTGAAAACTGTTTCAACTGAACTCGAGTCGTTGTTGCTGACCGCACCTGTTGTTTTTCTTGTCGAGGACGTCCTAACTAAGGAATATTTGATACGGATCTGGCAACCAGATGATAAGTACTTCTATATACTTGTTGCTTATGGAAGAGAATCTGTCAGAGCTGTCACTCACGATCTTAGGACTGCGGGCTTTAGAAACGTATTTGGCCTTATCGATCGTGACTTTGGAACGTGCAATTATGATAGCTGGATCCAAGTATTATCTAATGAAGCAGTCTTTATCTTACCGGTATTTGAAATAGAGAACTATCTTCTTGACTGGGACGCTTTGAGTCATTCGTCAACTGACTTCTTCCAAGAGCGAAACGTAGATGAGGTAGCGGAAAGAGCGTTTAGATTTGCCGAAGAGCTTCTCTGGCGGTTCTCATGCTGCAGGACAATATCAACAATTAGAGGTCATTTGGTAGCTGACTTCCCCTCCTTTCCGGGACTCAATATTAGATCTAGAAGGGCGGTTCTTGAGTATATTGTAAATCAGAAGTGGTTCACGGAAATCGAGAGCCGAGTTCACAGTTTCATAGACAAGGAAAAGATCCGAGAGCTGATCGACAACAGCATTGAATTGACTAAAGGTTATCTGGAGAGCGGTACTTGGAAGGCTGAGTTCTCAGGGAAGGAAATCTTCAGAATGCTTAGGGGATATCTTGTCAATAAAAAGTACGCATCCTCAGAAGAAATGGATCTCGACTTGGCCAAGAAAATTGGAGACTATCAGCATGAACAATCTACTGCTCCAAAAGAGCTTCTCGCGCTTAAGCGCCTCATTTTGCAGGAAGTTATGAACTTATAACTATCCGTTTCTTCTTTCTTTAGTGAGTCCATTATTTCATTGACTTAACATATAGGAGCGCAGACGCAAGGCTGCTAATGAAAGCCAGTCACCTTCGGTGGCCAGTCTTTGCTTCGCAAAGGCCAGTCTCGCCTTCGGCGAGGCCAGTTCCGCTTCGCGGGCAAACATAGACAATCGAGAAAGAGCTTTGTGGAGAGGTTCGCTGCGCTCACGAGAGAAGAGAGAGAGCCAGTCACTGGTGAAATGAGACGCAAAACCGGCAAAGACCGTGCCGGGACGCAAGGCTGGCGAAGATCACGCCAGGTCGCAATGCCCGGAGAAGCATCCGGGGACGCAAGCCTGGCTTCGGCAGGAAGCGATCTGAAAGCCAGTCACCTTCGGTGGCCAGTCTTTGCTTCGCAAAGGCCAGTCTCGCCTTCGGCGAGGCCAGTTCCGGCTGCGCCGGGCAAACATAGACAATCGAGAAAGAGAACATCGAGAGGTTCGCTGCGCTCACGAGAGAAGAGAGAGAGCCAGTCACTGGTGAAATGAGACGCAATGCCGGCAAAGATCGTGCCGGGACGCAAGGCTGCCTTCGGCAGGAAGTGAGGCTGGGAAGTACATCCCAGGAAGTGATGCCCGGAGGAACGTCCGGGGAAGTGATGCTCGCTGGCGCGAGGAAGTGATGCTGGCGCTTACGCGCCAGGAAGCGACGAAATTGCCAGTCACCTTCGGTGGCCAGTCTTTGCTTCGCAAAGGCCAGTTCCGGCTGCGCCGGGCAAAAGAGCCGCTGAAGGCTGGACGCTGGGTAGAGCATGGACCCGCTGGCAAAGATCAAAGAGCCGCTTGTAGGGGCGAACGGCTGTTCGCCCGCAACAGCTAGCGGTTGACAATTCAAGAGATTCAGTAGTAACCGGCAGGCACATCAGGGCAGGTATACGGGATGATAGCCTTTCGTGTTTCGGGTCATTCTGACGAAACGGGCTGCTAAAATGTCAAGTTGCCGATTAAGGAATATTTTCAGGTGAGATCATTGATTCTTGTAATGATACTTGTCGATTCAGGGCTTGAGTTTCTCTATGTATTCTACAAATGGAGCAAAGCTCTGAGGGCATTTCGAGCGAATGTCTTCCAATGATGCATTTCTGAGTATTTCAGCAGCCGTTGTTACTCCATATCGCTTCTTCGCTCTTCGAAAGAGACTCTGGATGATTTGTTTGGGAGGATTGTTGTCATCCTGTTCTTCCACTTCTCTCTTCCATGTTTCGTGAATGCTTATTCCAAGGTGTTCTTGAAGCTGTTCAAAAGCCGCAAGTAACAAGACCTCAAGATCGTGTTTGAAGCAGAACACTTCGAACCTGCTCATAAAATTCTCTTCATGAGCGGAAAGCAAAGAGCCAAATGACTTCAGAACGTATTCGCGCAACTGCGAGTAATTCGCGTGAGGAACCCCAACATTATATGGATAGAGGTCAGGCAGCAGAACTACCGCGCTTTCGCTGTTATTCTTTATGATCCAATACGCTTTTTTCGGATACTTGACCAATAGTGCCTTCTTGTTGTTCGACATGTTGCCCGACTGACCAACACTTGCGCATTCTATAGCGATGCCTTCTAAGTTCTTCTTATCAATCAAGGGCTTCAAGAGTGTCGTCAGGGCGAGTTTATCAGACTCTCCTTCGACATAGACTATCAGTTGGTTCATTTTCCTATCATCTCAAACTCCCCGGATCGGTGCATTATCTCTAGCTCCTGATCTCCGAATTCTTTGAGATTGTCGATGAGGGCTTGTGAAGTTGACGGCTTGAATGATTTAATGTCGCCATCTTCCTTCTTCAGCACAAGAATATTCTCAATATCGAACATGGAAAGGAAATATGATGAATGAGTAGTTAGCAGAACCTGCGTCTTGTCACTAAGCTTTTTGAATAGTTCGGCCAAAATCGGATACACTCGAGGATGGATTCCTTGATCAGGTTCGTCAACAAAAACAAGAGTTGGCGGGAATGGGTGAACAGATATGAGGGCCCAACATAGTATCCTTAGTGTTCCATCCGAAAGATCGGCCAATGTCAGTTCTTCTCCAATGGAGCCCTCTGACCAAAATGCCATAACTTGGCCAGGCCCTCCTCTTGCCTTAACGGTGATATTTCTGAAACTGGGCAGCATCAGCCCAAGATAGAACTTCAGTTTTTCAAAGATCTCTGGGTACTCTGTCTGGAGATAAAGAAGAACTGCGCTCAAATTGCCAGCGTTCTCATGAAGCATCGGTTCCTGTTCAGTTATGGAGGGACGCCTGAGCTGCTCGTTACTTATTCTGAAGGAATTATAGAACCTCCATCTCTGAATGTACTCACGCAGATTATATAGCATGAAGAGTCCAGGATTGTTCATCGTGCTTATTGCCAGCTGATTTGCCTTCAGTAGCTTGATCTTCTGCTCTTGTAGTTTTTTGAGGCTCGGTTCGTAAATCATCCCTTCACCATTTCTCAACTCCATGTATAGAAACGGCTGATCGTACTTCGTGGATAACGGCCTGGAAGTTTCAACTCTTTCGTGGTCGACTCGTATAGAACCCATGGGACCAACTATTCTCCCAGAATAAACTACATCGGCACTCAATCCTGCATCGATCGACGCTGCCCATTCGATGCGGTCTTCACCTGGAATGTGAAAAATCCTCATTCCTGAAGATCCCTCGATTATTTCTGATGGTATTTCCTGGTACGCACTATTACGTAGAAAGCGCAACAGTTCCATCAGGCTTGATTTTCCAGACGCATTCGCGCCGATCAATACCTCAAGACTGCTAAGACCAACTCGGAAATCTTTGAATGGCCTATATCCAGCGATCCGCATGTCTTTTAGTCTGAACTTGTCAAAGTTGATCTGCGCCATATACATCACCACACTATGAGTTGCCCTTCATCTAAATTATACATAAAAGCGAGGGGAAGTGATGCCACCTTCGGTGGGAAGTGAGGCTCGCTGCGCGAGGAAGTGATGCGCCGAAAGATCGACGGCGGAAGTGATGCTCGCTGGCGCGAGGAAGTGATTCTGCTGACGCAGGAAGCCTCTCAAGTCAACCGTCAACGGTTCACCGTTCTCCGACAAGAGCATGGCCCCGTTCTTGGAAGAGCGAGAAGAGGAGAGAGGAAGAGAGAGAAAGAGAGGGCGAGACGCGAGCAGCGGGTCTAGGGTTTCGGGTCTAGGGTATCGCAAGAACGGGCGAAAATGGGACGGTACAGACGTGAGGAGATTCGTCAGTCCCGGTTTTTCGCAGAGATTTTATCGCTCCGACCTGGCCGACAGGTTCGTCAGATTCCGGACTGCTCCGACAGTTTTCACTGGGAGATGTTCAAGAAGACTTTTGCTTTTCCAGATATTCTGTATGTTCCGTTTCTTTCAATCAGCAATCCTAATGTAGTAAGTCTTTCGATTGTGGAATAGGAGGTCGTTCTTTTGATTGCATTGCTTTTCAAAAGATCGAGTAGTTCTTCTTTATTTCCAGAGAAGTCCGATGCCACTTTCAGTGTTTTTCTTTGAATTTCTGTGAGTGCCAGACCTCCCATGTATTCTCTTACTATTTTCTTTACCGATTCGTTTGCATCGCTTATAGATATGAACTTCGCACCTGCATTATCGAAAACCACTTTCTGGGCTATCCAGAGTGCATCCCGCGGATTACCGTCAGCGAAATTAACGATCGGTTCCAGCGATTCCGGTCTGAACCATGAGGTGAGGTTGCCAAGACGCTTAAGCAGCAACTCCCTTATATCCGAATCCGTTAGCTCACTCAGGAATACTACATCTTTTATCACATTCTCAAGATTGCCCGATTCGTTCCATTTCATCCTGTCCTGCCTGTAGTCCCTGTAAATACCGTAGGGCAACGAAAACAGTACCATCAGTTTATCCTGTTGTAGTTCAAGCTTCAAAGAATCGAGAACATTAATAACATCCTGCTTGCTTTCTTTATCGAGTTCATCTATTACCAGTAGAACCTTGCCGTAGTTCATGACCAGTATCTCGAGCAGAGTTCGCAGTTTTTTATGAGCGGCAAAAACGTTGAATCTCGGCATTTTTTGCTTCTCAATGCTGCCTCCGCCGCTTCCGAAGAGAGAGAATCCCAACGATGCGCCCTTTATAATCGAGACTTGCTCGACGATCCATTCTTCGGTTTCTTTCGCGATTCCGCTTACTTTACCGGTAGAGTCCTTTTTGAGGACGTTGGACAGGCTGAAAAGCAGGTCGTAAAGAATCGTTTCCCGATTATCCCTGTGGATCAACGAAACACTCAGCTTCTTTATATCTCCGGAATCAAGAACGTTCAGCACGGTAGTCTTTCCTATTCCAGTTTCTCCAGAAATGCCAAATATGCCGAATGGCTGGTATTTTATGAGAACCTCGAGAGATCGAATTTCTTTACGACGGTTGATAAGGCTGTGATGGTCTTCACTTTGAAGAGGCCTATCTACCAATGCCTGTACTATCTTCCCTATGTCCAAGAACAACAACTCCAAAGCGATTATATCACTCCGACCTGGCCGAAAGGTCCGTCAGATTCCGGACTGCTCCGACAAAAGCGAGAAGAACCGTACTTCGAAAGAACAGTTCTTCGTTCCGACGCTGCGCGTTCGGGTTCATGGTCGTCAGTTCCGAGTTCCAAGATGCAAGTTGTGAGTTATAAGAGCAAAAGCCAATAAACTCTATAAGTTTCTTGAAATGCTCTTCTCGGTGGACGGCGGACCGTTGACCGACAACGCTGTCTTCGTCAGCGCTCAGCGGGTCCTTGTTCTTAAGCGTACAGCGGCTCTTCCAGCGTTCAGCGGCTCTCAGGGCGATATCCCGTGCAGGATCATCACGGGATGACCCTGAACAGGTGCATTTCAGGGCAGGCTCCTGAACAGGGTCTTTTCAGGGCAGGCTATGCGGAATGACGGTCTTTCTTACTTCAGGTCATCCTGGCACGCTTCTGGCCAGGATCTCGATCTTTGGAGCGTTTTCAAGACCAGATCCCGTGCAAATACATCACGGGAAGACAGAATATGTGGATTAGTGGACAAGCTAATCAGGGCAGGCTATGCAGAATGACGGTCTTTCTTACTTCAGGTCATCCTGGCACGCTTCTGGCCAGGATCTCGATCTTTGGAGCGTTTTCAAGACCAGATCCCGTGCAAATACATCACGGGAAGACAGAATATGTGGATTAGTGGACAAGCTAATCAGGGCAGGCTATGCGGAATGACGGTCTTTCTTACTTCAGGTCATCCTGGCACGCTTCTGGCCAGGATCTCGATCTTTGGAGCGTTTTCAAGACCAGATCCCGTGCAAAAGCATCACGGGATGACTAAGTGAGTGGATTTAAGGGAGTGTTCTACGGGATGACAGAATATGTGGATTAGTGGACAAGCTAATCAGGGCAGGCTCCGAGGATCACTGGTTCGAAAAGAGGTCAGACCCAAGGATCCGGTTTTCCGCTATTTCGCTCACTGCGGTCAGCAAAAACCGACTCTTCTAGGCTACGACTGTGCTCAGTAGTCTGTAGTAGCCAAATACTTCTTATTTAGGCTGTGTTTCTGGCCTACTTAGCTTATAGTTTGGGAAGACCTCATTCCATGTTTCCACTGTCAGAACAAGCACGTCATCAATGTACTTGATTTCCCACGGGACTTCCGTTTCTTTGTTCAATCTCTGTCTTAGACGATCCTGAAAGCCTAAAATGAGAGCAGAATCAAAGCTTTTATCATATTCCTCCATTCCGAGAATGACTATATACAGCAATCTTCCACGGATTTGGTTCATAAGATGAAGATAGGTGTAGGAATCTCTTCCTTTTGGGACCAACCTGTCGTTTATAAGTGTGTTTTGCTGAATCTGTCTGAGAAATTCCTGTCTCTCTTCGGGCGTTGCTCCTCTCTGGGATGGGTCTTTAACCTCGATGAGAATCGTCCTTGTTTCTTCGTAAACTACGAAATCAACGAATGACATACCGACAGGCAGAGATCGCCCCTGCCGATCCAATTTTTCCACTTGAATTGCTCCGAAAACCAGTTCAAAACCGCCTTCAAGGAATCGAGTCAACATGAGCATCCATTGTCTTCATAATCTGTTCGTGATACATCTTCTCATATGTAGCCAATATTGAATTGGAACCCAATTTGTCGTAACTATCTTCACTCTCGCAAACTATCTCTTTAGTCTCTTTTCTCTTCAAGGAATGGTATCTGATCCTGTCTTCCTCTTCGGCTTGAAGATCGAACTGTTTCAGTACTACATAGTCATGCGTAGCAAGAAATATTTGAACTCCTAGTCTTTGGAGTCTCAGCAAACTTCCCACAACTGAAGCTATCATTTCTGGATTCAAGTTGCTCTCTGGTTCATCCCAGAAGAGGATGGAGCCTTCGAGCAAAGTACCGTTCTGAATTAAGAGCCACAGAAGCGCTAACTTTCTCAAGCCTTCAGCAAGCAGAGAGAACTCTAGGTTTCCTTGGGTGTTCTTCAGGAAGAACTCCTCGTCCTTCACCGTCACTCTTCCATCCATACAGTCCTGAAGCAAAGTCAGAATCTGTTGTCGATCTTGATCGACGCGCCCTCGCAAAATAGGCTTGTAAGCTCTGTCGATAATATCAGGATAGATTTCTTCGAAATGAATCTCTCTACTGTTATACAGCGATCTAAAACCGGGTGCGTGCGCAAGCATCTCTTTCACCGGGATGTATGCGCATTCAATGGGCGTCTTTAACCACTTTTCCTGCCCCTTCACATTAGCCGACGAAGCGATTTTGACGTGGTTAGAAAAGGAAAGCTCAATCTTGTTCTCTTTCATGTTTTCCAGAACAATTGATGCGCGACTACTTCTCTGCTGCCTTCTCACTAGCCTGCCAAGTTTCATCCCATAAGGCAAAAAAACTCTCAGAAGTTTGTTTGCAAAATCCTCTTTGGTTCGAGTAATGTCGCAAGCCGCATAAATGCACTTCAAGATATGCGTTTTGCCTGTTGCATTGGATCCAATGAAGATGTTAATTCCAGGCGAGCATTCCAGATCAAGTTTTCGAAATGCCGTGAAATTGGTGAGTGTGAGTCTTTTTATGGCACCTTCCAAATAGCTCACCCCCTAGTGGGCAACTGATTGTATTATAGCAGAAAGCCTAACTACAAACGGCGGCGAAGGGCGTCGGCGATCAGTTCATGACGTGATGCTGCTGCGCGAGGAAGTGATGCTGGAATAAAACATCAGACGCAGGGCTGGGCAAGAACGGCCCAGGTCGCAATGCCCGGAGAAGCATCCGGGGACGCAAGGCTGGCAAGGATCACGCCAGGTCGCAATGCCCGCTTCGCGGGGAAGGAAAACTAGCCAGTCAGGCTCCGCCTGGCCAGTCTTTGCTTCGCAAAGGCCAGTCTCGCCTTCGGCGAGGCCAGTTCCGGCTGCGCCGGGCAAAAGAGCCGCTGGGGGCTGGACGCTGGGTAGAGCATGGACCCGCTGGGAAGAGCAAAGAGCCGCTTGTAGGGGCGAACGGCTGTTCGCCCGAAACGGCTCGTCAGTCCCGGTTTTTCGCAGAGATTTTATCACTCCGACCTGGCCGACAAGTTCGTCAGATTCCGGACTGCTCCGACAAAAGCGAGAAGAACCGTACTTCGAAAGAACAGTTCTTCGTTCCGACGCTGCGCGTCCGGGTTCATGGGCGGCAGTTGCAAGTTCCATGATGCAAGTTGCAGAAACGGTTATCCGTTATCGGTCCACCGTCCTCCGACAAGAATGAAAAGAGTTGAGGAGTCGTGTCTACAGTTGCTTCTCACAGCGTAGAGCGGGTTTTCTGCTCTTAAGCGTTCAGCGGCTCTCAGGGCGAGATTTCGTGCAGGTACCCTGAATAGGAGCATTTCAGGGCAGGCTCTACGGGATGACACCGCTTCAAGTCATCCTCGTGGTTCAGGCCAGGATCTCGATCTTTGGAGCGTTTTAAGACCAGATCCCGATCAGTTGCATATCGGGATGACAGTCTTTTCTTGCTTTCCGTCATTCTGACACGCTTCTGGTCAGAATCTTGATCTTTGGAGCGTTTTCAAGACCAGATCCCGTGCAGGTGCATCACGGGATGACTAAGTGAGTGGATTTAAGGTAAGGTTCTACGGGGATGAAAGCCTTTTCTCACTTTCCGTCATTCTCGTGCTTCTGGTCAGAATCTCGATCTTTGAAACAGTTGCAAGTGATTAGATGCAAGTTGAATAACAAAGGTTATCCGTTATAGGTTCACCGTTCGCCGAGGATACTCGGTTCTTCGTTCCAGAGCGAGTATCTGTTCTTCGTTCTTGGGCAATCGACGACGAGGCGGATCAGAGGTAAGGGGAATGAGGCTAGAGGTAAGAAGATCAAGATCTCTTCGCTCTTCCGACCTCTTGCCTCTGACCTCAAGCTCTTCCCAACCCAAGGACGGGTCCATGATCTGGGACAAGTCACGAAGGACGGTTCTCCACAGCGCTCAGCGGGTCCTTGTTCTTAAGCGCACAGCGGAACTTCTGGCGTACAGCGGCCTTTTCGGTGAACGGGTTCATGATCTTGAACGGTCAACTCTGACCCTTTCATCCATTGATGATAAGATTGTTGTTATTACTGATGTTTGAGGTGATGTATGAATAGAGAGACGGTGAAGTTGACGCTTCTTGCAGAGGCACTGGAGATGAACTGGAATTCCTACACCGTATTTGAGCCGCTCAGTGAGCTGGACGCTTTCCTTGACAGAGAGAAGGCTGTCAAATTGGCCGAAGCTATGAAGAGCGGTTTCTTACTCGATGAATCAGTTGAAGAGATTATGAACGACGGTTTCTTCAGAGGGTATCTGGCTGGGATGCTTCTCTTTGACGATTCTCTTTCTGATGAGAGAAAAGAGATGATGGCGAGCATTCTTCTGGAAAACCTTCTTTCTCTTCTGAAGGATGCGGATGATTCACTGCCTAGTACTGACAAGTTCTACAGAAAGCAGGGCGACAACGATGAGAAGTTCTTTGCTCCCTCCGCGAAAACAGATACGGATAGCCCTAAGTCGAAACTAAGTGAAAATCTTACGCGCTTCTGGTTTTACGCGAAGGACAGCTACTATATCCCTTTGATCCTATGGGGAAATGAACTTGCCTCTTTTCTCTCCGAGAACATTCATAAGCATGGGCTTAAGAGTGAAGCCGCGGAGAATCTGAAAAAGGTAATGCTTCCGATTGAAGCCTCTTATACGATGAGTGAAATTGTCGGATTGATCTTGGATTTTCAGATTCCCAGAGCCGAGAGTGATACCAGCTCCCAGCTGCCTATGCTGACTCTTATCATGAATGAGAATGTAAGTACCAAAGATATCGTGGAGCTTGTTAAGGGCATTACTCAGTTTGCGGCTGTAGATTTCTTATATGCTGCGGTTGCCATGACCAGAAGCGATATTGCCGAAGAAAGGGAGAGGGCGAGAGAGATAGTCTGTGGGGTCTTCGATTCGCTTGAGGATCCTATACTTTCCCTTGTTTTGAACGCTGCAAACTTGTTGACGATAAACGGCTTTCTTCACGAGATCGTTTTGCAGTATGATTTCGCCAAGCTTTTCGATTGGCTTAAGTCTTTTCTGGGGCCGCTTGAAGAGGAATTTTTAGACTCAACGATGCTGGCAGTTGCCACCGCGCTTATAAAGAAGGAAGAGTCGAGAGAGAACGTCGAGATGTTCATGGAGTACCTCAAGACTTTCGAGCACACGTTTGGGGTGACTACAGCAGGCTTTCTGCTCTCTAGAAAATACGAATTGGAAGATGAGCCCTTTTCAGCCGAGATTAAGCGTGGAGGCTCGACTGATGAATCGGATTATGACTTACTCCTTAATCTGGCAAGGGATTTTCTCGATGATCTGGAAATCGCTTATCAGGATATGGTTAGTGAATACGATCTTATGGGCGATCTCGAGGATGTCTTTTCGGAGCTGGAAGAGATTATGGAGCCTTGTTTCGTTTCAGAAGATGATCCCGAGGAACTTGAATACTCTAGAGTGCCTATGTATACGCTTATAAACGCGGTAATGAGAAACAACGATCTGGACGATGCAATTGAGGCGATCGAGGCCTATTGCGACAAGTACATCTTTAACTTCGAGTTCATGAATACTCTTCTCTTCATGCCCACAAGGAAAATGGATAAAGTCATGGAGAATCTTCAATTCTCGGGGGAAATGGCAGTGGACTTTGTTGACGACATTGCTGACCGAGGGGATGAGGCTTACTTGATGAGTAAGAGAGATAGTCCTTCGAACAGAGAGTATTTGAGCCTTATAGAGAACTATATCGAGAAGCTGATCCAGGACAAGAACTATAGGGAGGCCTTAAGGGTTATCGAAGCAGTAGACCCATATGTAGATCCCGATGATGCCGATAACCTTTATACGAGCAATATGATCGTTCGATGGAGGACGAAGGACTACGAAAACCTCAAATTACTGCTCGAAGCGATCGATGACGAAAGCGAGCCGAAGGACCTAATGGTTAAGGCGCTTTTTACTTACTTCAACAAAGAGATCGACGCGGCTGAAGGAATTATGATCGGGATTTTGCAGGAACTGCCTGATTTGATCCAGTATCTCCTCAAAAATGACGAACCGGATGAAGAGGACTTTGATAGGGCAGAAGATGGCGATATCAGATGCCAGAAAAAGATCAATGCGAAACTCTTGGCGGAAGAGTTCAGAGAAGACTGGTTCAAACTCAAGGACGGTAAGGAGTGGCTGAAGAGAGTGCAGAAGGTTTTCGATGAAGTGAGCTAGGCTGGCTTAGGCAGGAGGCGAGGCCGACTTCGTCGGGAAGTGATGGTAATTGATTAGACGCAAGGCGCCGAAAAGCATCGGCGGACGCAAGGCTGGCGAAGATCACGCCAGGTCGCAATGCCCGGAGAAGCATCCGGGGACGCAAGGCGCCGAGGAACGTCGGCGGACGCAAGGCTGCCTTCGGCAGGAGGCGAGGCCGACTTCGTCGGGAAGTGAGGCTGCTGCGCAGGAAGTGATGCTGCTGACGCAGGAAGCCTCTCAAGTCAACCGTCAACTGTTCACCGTTCTCCGACAAGAATGAAAAGAGTGGAGGAGCCGTGTCTACGGTTTTGGAGTATGTAAAAAAGATTGT
>NZ_JWIM01000107.1:0-2763 GCF_002896535.1 Mesotoga sp. B105.6.4
GGGCTGGCTCGAAGAATCGCCCTATAAAGACAGAATAGAAGTCTATACAGGCGACATACGCGACTTCGACTCTGTGAAAGACGCGATGAAAACCATCGATGTTGTCTTTCATCTGGCAGCCCTGATCGGAATCCCCTACTCGTACGTCTCGCCTCTGGCATACATAAAAACAAACGTCGAGGGAACTTACAACGTACTCCAGGCTGCTAGAGAGCTCAACACACAGAAAGTGATCCATACATCCACGAGCGAGATATACGGTACGGCCCAGTACGTCCCGATCGACGAGAAACACCCCGTCAACCCGCAGTCTCCTTATGCAGCGACTAAATCTGGAGCCGACCAGCTAGCGCTGACCTTTTACCGCTCTTTCGGCCTGCCTGTCTCCGTCATCCGGCCCTTCAACACTTTCGGCCCGAGACAGTCGTCAAGAGCCGTGATCCCCACGATAATCTCACAGCTCTTGACCGGAAAAAAGAGTATAAAGCTCGGCAACCTGGAGGCTACGAGAGACATGAACTACGTGCTCAACACCTGTGAAGGATTTTGTCAAGTTGGACTACACGAGAACAGCACGGGAGAGGTTATGAACCTCGGCTCCAACAGAGAGATATCCATAAAGGACCTCGCGCAACTAATCGCGACCCTCATGAATGAAGAAGTCGAAATAGAGATCGACGACCAGAGAATAAGACCTGAAAAGAGCGAGGTCGAAAGACTCCTGTGTGACAGCTCCAAGGCAAAAGAACTGACCGGCTGGGAGCCAAGACATAGCCTCGAGGAAGGCCTGAAAGAAACGATAGCCTGGCTAGAAGATCACATGGAGAACTATAAACCCGACATATATAACGTGTAGGTGATGAAGATGGATACGATATTCCTCGATGCACCAAATCTGGGAGAGCTTGAAAAGCAGTACCTGTTAAAATGCGTTGACTCTACGTTCGTTTCGACTGCCGGACCCTTCATACCGGAGTTTGAAGAGAAGTTTGCTAAGTATGTAGGCATTAAGCGAGCAGTCTCGACACAGAGTGGTACGGCTGCAATACATCTATCACTAAGTGAGTTAGGTGTAGGCCCGGGAGACGAAGTGATAGTCCCGGTTATCACCTTCATCGCCTCGGTAAATCCCATAGTCTATGTGGGCGCAACGCCAGTCTTTGTGGACATTGATCGCTCCAGCTGGAATATGATCCCAGAACAAGTCGAAAAGGCTATAACGAAGAAGACAAAGGCTATAATCCCCGTCCACATCTACGGAAACCCCTGCGATATGGACGCGTTAACGGAGATCTCCGAAAGATATGGTGTTCCTATGATAGAGGACGCTACCGAAAGCCTCGGTGCTTCGTTCCATGGAAGAATGACAGGCACCTTTGGGTCTATGGCGTGCTTCTCCTTCAATGGAAACAAAGTCATCACCACCGGCGGCGGCGGAATGATAACGACAAACGACGAAAAACTGGCCGACCACATGAAATTCCTTGTCAACCAGGCAAGGGACGAAAGCAAGGGATACTACCACCCCGAGATCGGCTTTAACTACCGAATGACCAACCTCGAAGCCTCGCTCGGTCTGGCCCAGTTTGAAAGACTGCCAGACTTCCTCCAGAAAAAGAGAAGATACATGGAAATATACAGAGAAATACTCAGAGGCATAAAGGGAATAGAGTTTCAGGAAGAGTATCCCGATTCTATAAGCTCCTGGTGGCTCTCGTCTGTTAAGATAAACCACCCGACGAAAGACATTCCCCAGATCCAGAAAGAGCTCAAAGAAAAGGGAATACCTACAAGAAGGATATTCGTCCCGATAACTGAATTCCCGCCATACGAAAAATACAGAAAAGAAGAATACCCCAACTCGTACGAACTGTACGAAAAAGGACTGAATCTGCCAAGCTCGACCCTCAACAGCGAAAAGCAGGTTGAGCTGGTGGCAAGATCTATAATGGAAGTGATTAGATGAACGAAAAGGGAAGATGGAACGGGTTGCCATTGGTGATATTTGGTTCTGGTGGCATTTCGAGAGAGGTAGCACAGCTTGTAGAAGACATCAATGCAAATGCTAGAACTCCAGTTTTTCAGGTAATTGGTTTTATTGAAGCAGACGGAAACTCAATAGGTTTAGAGATATCTGCACGTTTATCTGTTATATCTTGTGATAAAGATTTCATGGAATTCGCATCGAATTTCTCTGCGCTAGGTGTAGTTATACCTCAAGGGAACCCAAAAATAAAACGAAGAATACATGATAACGTAGTGGCAAATGTAGACAATCTTGTCTTTCCTAACTTAATACATCCATCCGCAGTCATACCTTTCTCGAAAATAAAGATGGGAATTGGTAACGTAATAACAGCTGGGGTAATAACCAATATAGGACTTCAGATGGGCAATTTCAACCTCATTAATACTGGTGCCAATATCGGGCATGATGTAATAATCGGAAACTTTTGTAATATAAATGGAGTTGCGTCGGTTTCCGGTGAAGTGGTTATTGGAGATGAGGTTCTAATTGGAACAGGTGCAAGTATCATCCAAGGGAAAAGGATAGGAACAGGAGCAGTTGTAAGTATGGGATCTGCTGTAATAAGGAATGTTCCAGATTTTTCGACTGCGATAGGTGTTCCCGCAAAGATAGTTAAGAGAGTCTAGATTATTTGGAACAGGGGATGATATATTGATGATCGACAAGGAAGCATTTTTGCAGGAGATTTCTGAAATTTTGGAAGTTGATGCAGATAAGCTCTCATTAGAAACAGA
>NZ_JWIM01000108.1:0-2252 GCF_002896535.1 Mesotoga sp. B105.6.4
GAAGGAGTCATTACTGATGCCTATGGTAACTATGATACGGTTCTAGTGATTAACTCAAACAACACCGGATCTATATCGTTCGACAATGACTCTTACAGTGTGAACATAGTAAATAGAAGAGCCAACCGAAGCTTTGTCGGGGAGTACGGCTGGTATGACTCTTCCTGGCATGAGAGGATCATTGAGGCTGAATTGCAGAATTACGGTGCACTGCGAATAGAGATTTACAACAATTACGGCAGTCTCATCACTACTGGATTTCTCTACAAATAGCCTTCGAGATTCTTGAAATAGGATTGTTCGGTACATCAAGAAAGCTATATACTTTTGAGTTGGGATTTTGAGACTTCTTTCCTGTTTTAACTGACGATCCGGCAGATCCTGAACCCACAAATGCTGGCTGCACTGTTTGGTGAGTTGTAGCTGCGGCTTGTTACTCTGACGATGCCATCCCACCATGCCCTTACACGGATCGATTTGTTACCCAGCGCCTGATTGTGCGGATCTTTTCCAGAGCTTCTTCTGTAGAAGAAGGCGTCATATGTATCGGAACACCATTCCGAAACGTTTCCGCTCATGTCGAATATTCCCAGCTCGTTTGGGCTCTTCTGTCCGACTTCATGTGTCATGCCTCCTGAATTATCGGAATACCACGCCACAAGGTCCGGTTCGTTTCCGCCGGCGTAAATGTATCCCTCGCTTTTGTTTCCTCCCCTGGCAGCGTATTCCCATTCAGCTTCTGCGGGAAGCCTGTAGCCAACTACTTTTGAGGGGTCTGTTGTTACTTTTCCGTCCTTGTCCAGGAAGTAGCCATTTGCATCGTATGCCTTGGGAAGTTTCTCTCTCTCGCTTAACCAATTGCAAAAGGCTGCCGCATCCATCCAGCTGACGTTTATCACCGGCCTCTGCCCTCGTCCCCAGCCTTCATCTCCCGGCAGAGTTCTTTCCGTCTCTTGACAAAAGAGATCATAAAGCTCAAAGGTTATCTCATACTTACCGATGTGGAAATCGTAGGAGATAGTAACCTCATGAGCCGGCCGCTCTTTGTCCCAGCCGGTTCCCCATGTGTCTCCCATTGTGAAAGTTCCCTTCTCAACCAGGATCATGTCCACGATGCTTTGAACAGGCGGAGACTCCTTCTTGGGGTTCAGTACCAGGACAAGTACGGTAACGAGAACAGCTATGGAGATTATTGAAACCACGACAACTACTGCCTTCTTCATAAGATCGCCTCCTTAAGATCGGCTCCACACTTTTAAGGGGCATTCTGTTTGAGGATTAGGGTAAGTTAGTTTGTGTGGCGTCTTGTAATAATATATCATCGTCTCTCTTCAGGACAAGCGAATTAGATTTGTATGAATCAAACGAATTTATCACTTCATCTTTCCATTGTTGTTTTCAAAATTCAAATGACAAAATATGTTAATTTCCGAGCATTTTCTCATAGGCGAATTATTGAATGTTTTAAAGCTGGCCAGTAGTAATCATTAGGAAAGACTCGGTATGCGATCGTTCATGATTTGAACAGTGAGAGTTTCATTGCGGAAATATCTGGCGTTTCCTCTGATTATGAAGACCTTTGTGATAGTATCTTGAAGGTATTTATTTCGTGACTCTGTGAACTATCCTTGCTTGTTTTCTTTTTAAGCCGATGAGGCTATGCGAGAGCGATCTCGGAATGCTGCTTTCCAGTTTTGTTGGATAGTTTCTAGCTTCCAAAACGGTTTTTTAAAAGTAAATCCAAGAGGAGATGGTCTTATGGAAGTTCAAATTTCCAGGCTAATGAGAAAAGTGTTTATCGGAGCCACCGGAAGCGCTCTCGCTTTCACATCAGCGCTTGCTGCCAACTATGAAGACACTATGGCGCTCGAAACGGTGAAACCGGCCCCGAATCTGGAGGAGGTAATACCTCATGCCGAGCAGAGAGAAGAGGCCATGGCGAAGTTGGCCGAGTTTGAGACCAGAACGGGCAGGCGGCCGAATATTCTTGTGTATCTAATGGATGATGTCGGTTGGGGAGACCTTGGGGTTTACGGAGGAGGTGTCGCTGTAGGAGCACCGACTCCAAACATGGATGCTCTTGCAAGAGACGGACTCATGCTGACTTCCGCCTATTCTCAACCGTCTTCTTCGCCGACTAGAGCAACTCTTCTGACCGGGCAACTTCCCGTAAGACACGGAATACTCAGACCGACTTTATACAACGAAGCGGGAGGTTTGACAGACGCGATTACACTTGCCCAGTTGTTGAG
>NZ_JWIM01000109.1:0-1590 GCF_002896535.1 Mesotoga sp. B105.6.4
GAATATCGAACTCTCCCGAAGCGAATGCCGATGATGCCATTATCAATAACACGACTTTCAGTGCTCTGGAAATCAATCTCATAATCTCACTCCATTCGGCGTTTTTTAGCCGCAAGTTGTATAATCTCCACAGTTGCGTCAAGGGGAGTATCGTGAGTCCAAAAATCTTGTTTTTCGAAGCTCTTATCTATTCTAGTCTGGCCACAAAAAACCTGCTTAGTCAGTACTTCGACATCTCGGGTTATTCATCGACTGAGATAGGAGTTTTGATGGCGGTGCTGCCGATCGTTTCTTTGGTCTCAAGTCCTCTGTGGTTCAAGCTCGGTTCAAGGCTTGGACAGAACAAGATATATTATATCGTATCTTTATCTTCGGCTGCTCTGATATGGCCTATCTTCATTGTCAATGATTTTCTGACAACGCTATTGTTCATGATAATTCTCTCGCTTTTCTTTTCTGCGGTGGTCCCGCTCGGTGACTCGATAATAATGTCCATTCTCAAGAACACAGGCGGCCATTTTGATAGAGTCAGGCTCTTTGGTACACTCGGTTTTGCCGCAACCTCTTTGGTCTTGAGCTCTCTGGTCGGAGAGAGCTTCTTCTGGTTGTTTGCGGCTTCTGCTCTTGCCCTGGTGGTTTCACCGTTGATGATAAAGAGAAGAGTTAAGCTGGTAGACCCGGCTCCGTATAGAAGCGCTGTTGGCAAGGGTTCTCTTCTTCAGTTCTCAATTATGACAGTTGGCATGTTTTTCGGGATTACTCTTAATTCTTTTCACAATTCATTTATCGCCGTCTTCACAAGGCAAAACGGAATGGCCCCGTCCGTTGTTGGAATTGTCTTTGCGATAACCGCACTTTCGGAAATCCCCTTCTTGTTGTTTGCTGACAGAATCATAATGAAGATAGGAGCTATGAAGATTCTTCTTCTGGGAATGGCGGTAATTGGAGTGAGAATGATACTTGTATCCTTTGTGAGAAGCGCAATGACACTCTACATAGTTGAGCTCATGCATGGATTGACGTACATTCTCATGTACTACTCGCTCTTCCACTTCATACACTACCAGCTATCGGGAAAACACCTTGTTAGGGCAGAGAGTATCTTCTGGGTTGTGCGGTCAGGCCTAACATTCATTGTGGGATCGATTGGTGGTGGTGTCATAATCGACATCTGGTCCGTTTCGTTTGCATTCAGGCTCTTTGGAGCTGTTGGAGTAATTGCTGCACTCGTTATGACAGCAGTTCATCTCCTGCTTAGAAAGTTCTCAACCTCCTACGTCGGGTGAGAGTATCTGAGAAGTGATTTCTTGCATGTGAGACATGACTCAACGCTAAAGCTAATGATAGTGACAAAGAGATTAGTCATAGGAAATTCGGAGCAATACAGAGATCGATTGTTCATCTTCTCTTAGCAACAGTGAGGAAAAGAAATTACGTGACAGCTACGCAGCAAAATCTGTCTCTCTTGACTTCTCAGGAGACTTCGTATAAGTTTTTGGCGATGATATACTGTTTATGGATATTCTGCCGTTTTCAATTTTCGAAAAGGGAGGGATCTTATGAAAAAGCTTCTTGTACTGGTTCTTCTGT
>NZ_JWIM01000110.1:0-1679 GCF_002896535.1 Mesotoga sp. B105.6.4
CAACTCAAACGCAACTATAGTTAATAGCACGATACATCATAATGCCAATGGTGTCTGGACATCCAGCAACTGCAATATTGAAATCAGCAACTGTGAGATAAGAACAAACATTGATTATGGAGTGCTTCTAGGAAGCAACTCAAACGCAACTATAGTTGATAGTACAATACATCTTAATGCCACAGGAATATCTAACTATGGAACAATGATAATCCGAGGCTGCACTATATCTTCAAGTGGAGGAACGGGAATCTATAGTAATGGAGTCTACATTGAGATCTATGAGACTTTGATAGGAGAAAACTCTTCAACGGGAATCACTCTTCATAACTCAAGTTCAAACTCAAGAGTTCAAAATTGCCACTTCCTGGATAATGGTAGTTATGGCATAGAAGGATACAGATTTGAAGTAATAGATTCCTCTTTTGCTCGTAACGGCAACCATGCAATCAGTGGGTCGAATTGCGTAGTAGAAGGATGTTTATTTACTGAAAGTATAAAGGGGATTCGTGGTTCATCCATAACTGCTGTTAATAATAACTTCGAAGGTGAATTCTGTTCTTCGTTCTATGATGACTACTCGGGAGTATACATAGACGGACAGGCTTTGATTTCACACAACGTGTTCTCAGGTTTCGCAACAGGGGTATGGTTAGCAACTTCGAGTGAAGTGACAATACAGGATAATCTTGTAACGGGAAACTACAGAGGTATCTGCTTTGCAAGTGTTGATGGCCAGAATTTGACTTGTTCAAACAACAATATTTATGGTAATCGAGACTGGAATGTCTACAACGACACTAACCAGAGAGTGGCTATCACTAATTCTTTCTGGGGCACAGATAATGAAAGTACTATAAAGAGCAAGATATTCGATTATTATGAAGATTCTAGCAAGGGTCCAGTGAGCTATACAGGGTTCAAGTCCTCTCTTATTGATGGAGCAACCTCTTCCAAAAGAATAGCTTTGATACCTTATGATAGGCAATCACTGGGGTTTGCCGATGAAGCCACAATAAGCTGGACCGCATACGATCCAGATGGGCTTTTGGAATCGTTCGATCTGTATTTTGGCGAAACTGAGACTCCTGAGCTCTATACTGCAGATGTTATAAGTCCCGTGACAGTTCCCGTTGATCATGCAAAGACTTACTATCTTGGTGTTATGGGATTTGATTCTCAAGAGTCTCTTAAAGCAGAATCAACCGTTTCAGAAATATGCATCGGACTACCGATAGTCTTCGGAGGTAGTAGTAGTGACAGTGGGCTTAGCGTTGTAGAGACATATGACGGCGGATTGGTCGTGACCGGTTATACAAATTCTTTCGGGAATGGAGATCAGGTGTATCTGTTGAAAACCGATTCAAACGGAGACCTTCTCTGGGAGAAGAACTTTGGCGGTACAAGTGATGACTATGGACACAGCGTCGTCGAGACATCTGACGGCGGACTGGTTGTGACTGGTAATACGGATTATTTTGGGAATAGTTATCAGGTGTATCTGTTGAAAACCGATTCAAACGGAGACCTTCTTTGGGAGAAGAACTTTGGCGGTACAAGTATTGACTATGGACACAGCGTCGTCGAGACATCTGACGGCGGACTGGTTGTGACTGGTTATACAGAGTCTTTTGGAAATTGCTGGCAGGTATACCTGCTGAAAACCGATTCAACCGGCA
>NZ_JWIM01000065.1:0-3842 GCF_002896535.1 Mesotoga sp. B105.6.4
GAAGCTTATCGCACCTACATTATAAACAGTTTTGAGCATTATCTTTCTCAGCTTCTTGACTCCAAGCGTACGATAGATGAAGATGCTTACAAGTATAGAATATGCAGCGAGAACGGCCGCGGATTCAGTTGGAGTGAATATTCCTCCGTAGATACCGGCTAGGAGAATAATCGGAGCCATCAGGGCAGGAAAGGATCTAATGAAGCTCTTCGCAAGTACTTTGAGTGGATATCTCTTTCCTACCGGATAGTTTCTCTTCTTCGAAAGATAGAAGGCCATCCCAGCTTCAAGAAAGCCAAGAAAAAGCCCAGGTATTATTCCTGCAAGAAACAGATATCCCAGAGAGGTTCCTGTTAGCATGGCATAGATTACCATCGGAATACTGGGAGGAATGAGAGGAGAAATAGTTGCCGAAGCGCATGTAACAGCGCAGGCAAAAGCTCCATCATAACCATTGTCCATCATTGCCTTTATCTCTATTGTTCCAAGACCGGAAACGTCAGCTATTTCCGATCCGCTCATTCCCGCAAAGATAATACTGGCACCGATGTTCGCGTATGCAAGTCCACCCCTTACACCTCCCAAGAGCTGCTTCAAGAAACCGAAAAGCCGGTCGGTTATCTCGGTATCATTCATTACGTTTGCAGCAAATATGAACATGGGAACCGCAAGGAGAACGTCCTGGGCCCTCAGTTCGATTGCCATTATGTCGAGGAAGATTCCCAGGTCCATTCCTGAAGTGATGAAGTATGCAAAGCCCCCCATGATCATTCCAAACGCTATCGGATAACCCAGGGCGAAGGCAGCACCGAATACTATGAAAAAGAGTATCAATCCCATGGTTCAACCTCCTTGGGAACGATCCTTCCGGAGAAGAGTTCTATGAAGCTCTTCACTATCCAGATTACGTTGTGAATGAAAGTCAAGACCATGAAAATGGGGAAACACATGAAGAGATAAGTCCAGGGAATCCTTAAGACTTCGGACTTGATGATCTTATAGAAAAGAACATCGCCGAGCACAGGTCCCAATGTTACTAAAAGCACAATGCAAAAGAAGAGATCGAATGTTATCTGGAGAAGCAGCTGCACCTTTCTGGGAAGTTTGACGAATATAATGTCGAATTTAATATGTGCATCGAATTTCCTAGCGTATGGTGCACCGAGGAATATAGTCCATATGAAGCTATATTGGGCAACCTCGAATAGTTCGGGTGAAGGAGTCCTGAATACATATCTCAGAACAACCTGCAGGAAGATACTTAAAAAAAGCAATCCCAGGAAGATTATCCCTCCCCAAGACTCTATCAGATTCAGTGCAATTTGAACCGACTTAAACAATACTCCAAAGAACCTCTTCATGATCGTCCTCCACAAAGAGTAGCTTGGGCCGGGATTACCCAGTCCAAGCTACTTCTTCTTGCTTCAGCTAGTCGGAAGGATAAGACTGGATTGCTTCATACATTCCTGCGCCCCACGCTTTGTCGAACTTATCTTGTGAATAGAACTCTCTCGCGTATTTCATGAAGGCTTCTTTGTCGGGAACTATTATCTCCATTTTGTATTCGTCGACAAATTGCTTAAGAAGCTTCGATTCTTGTTCCAGAACCAGGTAGTTCATGTAGAAACGTGCTACTTCAAGAGCTTTGATAATGTAGGTCCTGTATTCTGCCGGCAGAGATTGCCAGAACTTTTCATTGATTACTGGATTTATCATTCCAATTGAGTGATCCGTAAGAATTATGTACTTAGTGACCTCAACGAACATGGCCGATAGATCAGTTGGAAGAGGATTATCTTGGCCGTCGATAGTACCCAGCTTAAGCGCAAGATAAACTTCTCCAAAACCCATTGGAGTTGGATTGCTCCCGATTGCACGTCCCATGTCCATGAATGCTTCATTGTTGGGCATCCTGATCTTCATACCTTTGAGATCTTCCGGCTTGTAAACGGGACCTGCCTTTTCGGTTGTGTTGAGCTGCCTCATACCGAGATACCATGTATCCAAAACCCTCATGCCGGTCTTCGAAGCCAACTCATCAAACCAACCTTTAACCAGAGGACTGTTCATAACCGAATACATGTGATCGAGGTCCTTGAAGATATAGGCGGCATTCAGAACCCCCATCTTAGGCATGTTTCCGAGATCCGCAAACCATGATGGAGCTCCATCGCCTGCCATCTCAAGATCACCCCTCATCACAGCAAGCAACGATGTCTGCTGGTCACCAAGTTGTCCTGAATGGAAGACTTTCACGTCTATCTTGCCTCCACTCAAGTCTCCTACAATCTCTGCAAATTTGTTCATGGCCAGAACCTGAGGTTGCGTCGGTGCAGCTACCGTGTTGAACCGTATCGTATAAGTCTCCTCCACGGCAAAACAAATGCTAACTAACAGCAGAACAAGACCCACGATTAATCCCTTTTTCATTGCTAAACCCCCTTTCGGTTTTTTGGTTCTTGAAGCTCAAGAAATTTTCCCGAACTTTCTGAGAGTATCTTTCAGCACTGCCACTTCGTCTTCTTCAATTTCCATGAGTGGCGGTCTCACTCTCGCGACATCCAGTCCCGAGTGGAGCGCGAAGGCCTTTTTTACTGCCGGCAACGGGTTTGTAAGCCGCCTATTTCTACCAAAGAAAGCACTAAAAAGCTCGTAAAGCTCCTTGAAGCTACTTGTCGCTTTGGTGGCATCACCAGAGAGGAACTCGTCTATCAAGTTCCTCATCATGTCCCCAATTACGTGCGAACCTCCGCTTATAACGCCTATTCCACCCTGACTCATGACCGAGAGAACCATTAGGTCGTCTCCGGAATAAACCACTATCTTCCCCTTTGTTGCCTTCAGGAAGGCAGAGGTCTGCAACGGATTAATTCCGGCCTCATCTTTGACGGCAACGATATTCTCAAACTCAGTTAGCTTGGCCAGAGTCGCCGGATCGATATTCGAAGCCGTAAAGAGAGGAATGTTATAGACCATGATCGGAAGATTGGTATTCTTGCATATCTGAGAGAAGTGGTAGTAGATTCCTTCCTGAGTCGGGTGACAGTAATAGGGAACAACTACCATAGAAGCATCGTATCCTAATCTCGCCGCTTCTTTCGTAAGTTCTATTGTCTCGCAAGTGTTAGCCGTACCTGTTCCGGCTATCAATGGTACCCTGTCGCCAACTTCCTCTTTGATTTCTGCAAAGAGCCTTACCTTCTCCTCGAAGCTCATTGAGTAGAACTCGCCGTTTGTTCCGGCTATAACAAGGGAATCACAGTACTTCTTTCCAATCAAATAGCTGGCTATCCTCCTGGTCATAGGATAGTCGATCGAATAATCAGCTGCAAACGCGGTACTCATTGGTATGAGTATCCTCCCAAACCTGCCAACAACGTCCATTAATATGCCTCCCCATATTTCATCTATTGAAACGTCATTTCTTTTATTGAAATTATACTACTTGCCAGTTGTTAATCGGAAGTCAATGAGATTCGACCTGAACCAAATGGAGGCAAAAACACGGAATTAACAGTTATGATGTTCGAAATTCTTCTGAAAGGGCATTCTTTAGAATGTGAGCTTAGCCCCAATCAATAGCTATTGATCGGGGAACTCCGAGGAATTATCTATGTAGCCAACGAATATCATGGAATTCATGAAAGGAAACTCTACTCAGTCGATTTCGAGCATCGAAGAATCTCTTGCTTTTGCTCTCTTAACGGATTCTAATAGATTACGAAGTCGGTTATCTCTGATCCAATTGAGATCTTCTAGTCAAAACAAAGTCAAGAATTGGATTTCTGAAGCTCATCAAGAAAAGTTTTAGGCAGAAGTTGAGCCGCTTCTTTGTCGATCAT
>NZ_JWIM01000111.1:0-1199 GCF_002896535.1 Mesotoga sp. B105.6.4
CACTCCACCGGACTTTAAACCATTCAGCCAGCTTCCAGCATGACAGGACTCGATTATGATACAGAACGTCACGTTGGAATACTCCTGAATAAAGCTTCTCAACTGCGAAGCGTAGAACGTCGTTCCTCCCAGATTCATAAGGTTTATGTTTCCGTGTGCGATAAAGTAGAGTGTCATGTGGTTGATTTTCTTGTTGACTATAAGATCGTTCATAGCGTTTTGAACTGCCGTCCAGTTAGGCGCAGCCGCTCAGGCGACATACCTCACATCTCTTACGGTATCTGTTCCCATCAAAGTCTTGAACGAGGTTGACATGAGATTTCGGGCATCTCTCGCCTCCGCATAGAGACTCTGCGATGGAGTGAGTCCACTGGTTATAACCGCGCCCTTACGAATAATCCTCGCAATTATAATGTCGATCCAATCGCCAATGGGTAAGAGTACGATCTTCGACTTATCCCAGATTACCGCGGAGATATACTGGGAGCGCAGTAGAATAGGTCCTGGAACTGCGCCATTCAACTTTGGAACACCCTGAATCTTCTCATCGAAGATAATCTGTCTGTTCTTGTTTACGACTACCAGTCTTCCCGGATGGTCATAAAAGGCGCCAGGCGCCTCGTCAAGATAGAAGAGCCATCCTGCCTGGTCCAGCCCCTGAAGCTGGAACTGAAACTCCGTATTTCCTTCGGCGGTCTCCGAAGTTATGACATCTCCAACCTCGACTTCAGCAAGCAAAACACCAGTAAATGGATCATCGGGCTCGCCTTCACTTTTTATGAAATCAATGAATTTCTTTGTGGCTACTTCAACCGGATCTTTCGGAATACACGCAGAAAGTATGGGGAAAGTTATCGAGACAAGAGTGAGTATCAAAGCTGCTCTTTTGAACTAGAGATAAAAGGGTCAGACTCCAATTCTTCATTGTGAGCTGAATGTTGAAAATTTCGTTCACGGGTATTTGTTTTCTGCTGGTGATCGAGTAATGACACAGGATACACTCTCTTCCGAGCTCATAGATTCCGCACGAATCTCCTCATTCCTGCTTGATGCTTGCCGTGAACGCGCTCGGTCATTTCTGGCCTGCCTGAATGGAACTACGGAGTCATCGTTCATGAGAAAGCAGGAAGGAAATCTTCTCCTTCCCGCCGTTAGGGTGTGTGAGTTGAGCAGTTGAAAGTTACAAGTTCTGAGTTGCA